>NZ_AP021889.1:302536-605072 GCF_011398355.1 Thiosulfatimonas sediminis | reverse complement strand
CAACATGGTTTCCATCACTTGTCGATTGTCATCCACAATTAAAATTTGTATCGCAGCCATTATGCTTTTATTCCGTTTTCACAAATGACCATAATCATAAACCCGATTCCGTTTTGGCCGACAGCACAATCTGAAGAAATCGTGAAGTCATTGCGCCATACCTAAGCTCTTCACACTTTCTTCACTCACAGATACTTATTCTTTGCACTGAGAGTTTACTCTCCGCTCAAGCATCGTACCTTGAGCATCCATTGTTCAAAACCAATGATTGTATTTTAGCGCCACCGATTCAACTGTTTCTCGTGGCGCTTTTTTTTGTCCAAATCTCTGCAAAACACTCGAAAAGTTGCGATTACGCAAATAAGCGGCAGACATATTCGGCTATGCTGATTTGCCTGAGGAGTCACTTTATGGTTAACCCTAGAATTGTCGCCTTGCAACACCTTGCTCACGTCAATGGAGACGTATCCCGAGTCTCTCTAACTCTTATTTAAAAATGTGTTTAGGTCATTGTATGCCGCTGCCCAATATTGAAATTTTCCCAGAACCTTGCTTAATTACCGACAGGTCTCATCGTATTTTGGCAGCCAACTCCGCAATCCAAAGCTTATGCAAAATGAGCGCCGCAGACTTATTGCAACAAAACTGGCAAACACTGGTTGATATTGACCTAACACAATCGCTTCCTGCTCCGACCGATTCACCCCAATCGCAAGAAACATGTTTATCTTGTTTAGAGCAATCTGATGCGCTGCAAGTCGAGCTTATTTACAAACTCTTTCGCGATGCACAGCAAGACTATGTGGTCTACACCATTCGAGATTTAAGCGAACAAATTAAAGCGGACAGCGCCTTAAAAGCGCAACAGATATTGTTACGCACGGTGATTGATGAAAGCCCCGATGTCATTATTATGAAAGACTGGGACGGTAACTTTATACTTTGCAACCAAACCGTTGCCAACTTGTATAAAAGCACGCCGCAGCAGATGATCGGCCATGACGACGGCTATTTCACCGGAAACCAAGAGCAGAACCGTTTTTTTCGCGAAAACGTCCAGCAGATTATGCGCAACATGCAGACCGAAGTGGTCTACGAACAATCCACCGATGCCAAAACCAGCGAAATCCGCCATTTTCAATCCATCAAAAAACCACTGCTCAACCAACAGGGTGAGAAACAGATTTTAGTCATCGCGCATGACATCACCGATTTAGTGCGTGCTCGAAAAAGCATCGAAGAAAGCGAGAAACGCTTCTCTTATGTGATGGACGCCACCTTAGAAGGCATCTGGGACTGGAATATCGAAAGCGGTTCTCTGCGCCATAATGATCGTTGGTTCAGTATTCTTGGCCGCCACGACCCTCACCAGCAAACCACACTGCAAACCTTTATCGAACACATTCATCCTGAGGACCGCGACCAAGTAATGCAACGGGTCAAAGCGTGCCTGCAAGGTGAAGAAGAGTACTACTACTCGGAACACCGAATGCTCAAAACCGATGGCAGCATCACTTGGGTACTCGACCGCGGCAAGGTCGTTGAACACAATGAGAAAGGTGAACCGATACGTATGGTCGGCTCTTTTGCCGAAATCAATCAACGTAAAGAGACCGAACAGCATCTGCAAGAAGCTAAGCGCCAAGCAGAAAGCGCTAACCGAGCAAAAAGTAAATTCCTCGCCAATATGAGCCATGAAATCCGCACGCCCTTAAATGGCATCCTTGGTCTTGTAGAACAGCTCATCGACAGCGATTTGCGCAACGAACAACGCCAACAACTGAAAATGGTCCATGAAAGCGGCGAACTCTTGTTGAATATTCTCAACGATATTTTAGATTTCTCGAAAATTGAAGCCGGCAAAGTTGAACTCGACGAACACAACTTTTCGCTGCAAACGCTTATTCAAGAAGTGCTTGGCTTAATGCAAGCACCGGCTGGCGCTAAGAATCTGCAACTGCAAACCAAAATGACAGCGGACATCAACTGGGTTTTCGGCGACTCACAAAAAATCAAACAGATTTTGATTAACCTACTTGGTAACGCGATCAAATTCACCGAACAGGGCCAGGTCATCATCGAAGTTCTGCAAAAAGCCGACCATTACCAAATTTGGGTGCGCGATAGCGGCTGTGGGATTCCATCCAGCAAACTCAATAAACTGTTTCAAGCGTTTCAGCAACTCGACGCATCAACGACCCGACGCTACGGCGGTACGGGATTGGGGTTGACCATCAGCCGTAAACTCGCTGAGCTAATGCACGGCAAATTGGGGGTACATTCGATTGAGAATCAAGGTTCAGATTTTTGGATTGAACTGCCCTACAAAGCAGGCGAAGCACCGCAAAAAAGCCCGGCGATTGTACCCAGCTACGATGCGACCGATCTCAATTTTGCAAAACTCAAGGTGCTGTTAGTTGAAGACAACCTAGTCAATCAAAAAGTCGCGTTGGCCTATCTGCAAAAACTGGGCATCAAAACCGAGCTCGCAGAGAACGGTAAAGAAGCACTGCAAAAACTTAAATATCTCGATTTCAATTTAGTCCTCATGGACTGTCAAATGCCGGTCATGGACGGTTTTACCGCCAGTATGGAAATTCGGCTTGGTAACGCTGGTACGAAAAACATCAAAATTCCGATTATTGCGCTCACCGCCAATGTCATGCAAGAAGACCAAGAAAACTGCTTTAATGCCGGAATGAATGGTTTTATCGGTAAACCAATCAAATTACCGCACCTGATTAGCGAAATTCAGCGTGTTTTAACTGAGCGCGAGCAAGACGAAGGATAATTCAAAGCTTTCCGTCCCAAAACAGCGCAGTCAGTTTATAATCGCGGCAAGATTTTTCCAGCTTATTCTTGCTAAGGATTTTTATGGCCCTGCTGTTTTTACGCGATATTCAACTCAGTTTTGGTGCAGCCCCGCTGCTCAACAAACTGAACTTGCAAATCGAACCGAATGACCGTCTCTGTATCGTTGGCCGCAACGGTGAAGGCAAATCCACGCTTCTTAAAGTCATCGAAGGTTTAATTCTTCCGGACGAAGGCAGCCGTGTGATACAAGATGGCGTGCAAATCGCCAAATTGCAACAAGAAGTCCCACACGACACCCATGGTTCAGTGTTCCACATTATCGCGCAAGGGTTAGGCGACATCGCCCCGTTGCTCGACAAATTCCATAAAATCAATCTAAAAATGCAGCACGACTATTCGGAAGAAGTGCTTGAACATTTCACCGAAGTGCAGCAAGAGATTGATGCCAAAAACGGCTGGGAATTGAACCAGCGCGTGGATAAGGTCATCTCCAAACTGGGTCTACCCGCCGATGTCGAGTTTTCGACCCTTTCGGGAGGGATGAAACGCCGAGTTCTACTGGCTAAAGCCTTGGTTCAAGAACCGGATATTTTATTGCTCGACGAACCAACCAACCATCTGGACATTCCATCGATTCAATGGATGGAAAACTTCCTGAAAGGGATGCGTTGTGCACTGGTCTTTATTACCCATGATCGTTCTTTCCTGCAAGCGATTGCCAACCGTATCGTCGATTTGGATCGCGGCCGATTAAGCAACTGGGAGTGCGATTACCACACCTATCTGCAACGCAAAGCAGATTGGCTCGAAGCGGAAGCCAAGCAAAATGCGGAGTTTGATAAAAAACTGGCACAAGAAGAAGCTTGGATTCGCCAAGGAATCAAAGCACGTCGCACCCGTAATGAAGGCCGTGTGCGTGCGCTTAAACAGTTACGTGATGAACACCAAGCGCGCCGTTCGCAACAAGGCACGGCTAACTTAAGTGCAAACACCGCAAGCAATTCGGGCAAACAGGTTATCGAAATCAGCAACCTAACCTTTAACTTCCCGAATAAACCGATTGTTAATGGCCTTAATTGCGTCATTATGCGCGGCGATAAAGTCGGCATTATCGGCGGTAACGGTTGTGGTAAATCCACTTTGCTGAATCTATTGCTCGACAAACTGGCTCCACAAGAAGGCACAATCAAGCTAGGCACCAATCTAAAAATCGCCTATTTTGACCAACACCGCGCACAGCTTGATGACAATCTACCGGTGGTTGAAAGCGTGTTAGAAGAGAGTGACCATGTCGAAATCAACGGTCAGCGTAAACATGTCATGGGCTATTTGGGCGACTTCTTATTCAGTCCCGACCGTGCGCGCCAACCGGTCAAAGCGCTGTCGGGTGGCGAGCGTAATCGTCTGCTACTGGCTCGCGTTTTTGCCAAGCCATCCAACCTGCTGATTCTGGATGAACCCACCAACGATTTGGATGTCGAAACCTTAGAGTTGCTGGAGGAACTGCTGATGAATTACCAAGGCACCGTGCTGATTGTCAGCCACGACCGTGCCTTCTTAAACAACGTCTGCACCAGTAGTTTGGTATTCGATGCGCCGGGTGACGTCAACGAGTATATCGGTGGCTATGATGACTGGCTGCGTCAAAGACCGGCACACTATCAACAAGCCAATAAAGCCTCAAAAAACGAAGCCAGCGATAAAGCGCAAAACAAAACCAACAGCACGCCACCGCCTAAAGTAGAAACACCTGCGCCAAAGAAAAAGCTCAGTTACAAAGACCAGCGCGAGTACGATGCGTTGCCACAACAACTTGAGCAACTTGAAGCACAGATTGAACAGCTTAACGCGGCAATTGCCGACCCTGGGTTTTACGCGCAAGAGTCTGATAAAGTGCAGGCGAAGCTTGCCGAGTTACAAGCCAAAGAGCACGAACTGGAAAACGCTTTTGAGCGTTGGGAAGAGCTCGAAGCGCTGCTTAACTAAACCAGCATAAGCTTTTCAAAACCAACAAAAAGCCCCGCCAATCAAAGCGATTAGCGGGGCTTTTTGGATTACGACAAGCCAAGCGGTAATCAGCCACCGGCAAGACACAACAACTAGCTACGTGTAAAACTCACCACAAAGTTCACCGCAATCGGCGTCTCCTGCGAACTGCCAAAATCCTGCGGATGAATCATCACTGGTCGCATTGAGGTGACCATCAATTCACCATTGTAGATTTTGCTCACCACTACATCCAAAGCAAACTGTTTACTGGTCCCAAAAAGCTCTAAAGTGGCCGGCAACGTAATCCGCTGCTGACTGGGCATTTGCATTAAATACGGCATATCAATTTGAGTTTGAATCACCGCCATGGTTTGGGCTTGTGCTTGCAACGGAATCTGGATAAGCACTGCGCCCTGCGCAGAAATATGTCCACTCAAAGGGTCTAACACCGCCGCCTCAGTTGGGGTTGGCGCACTATAGTTAACGGTCGAATGAATGGGATCCACATTAAAACCCAAGGCCGAAGCCACGCCACTAAAACCCATTAAACAAGCTAAGAGCAACATTGTTTTTTGCAACTGCATCATTTTTCCTCACGCGTTTATTGTAAAAATCTTCTACAAAATACCACTTTTAAGCGTCCCCGAAACAACTCGATTCACTGGTTTTTTCTTACACCGACTAAACAAATTTAATGGCTAAAACGAATTTGGCACCCGAGAGGTTGGAATACGGCGTGTTAAAGCGCCAGCGATAAAAATCATCATTGCCGAGGCCATTAAACAGGCTTCCAAACCGGCATTTTGATAAAGATAACCGGACAGAATCGTACCCGCCAAACGCCCGCCGGCGTTCGCCATGTAGTAAAAACCGACCTGTTTGGACGTACCGTCCTCTTCGGCATAAGCGACAATCAGATACGAATGCACCGCCGAGTTCAAGGCAAACACTACGCCGAAAATCATTAAGCCGACAATGACCACTGTCTGGGGATCAAGTTCCAGCGCATACGCCATTAGGAGCGGAATCCCGCCTAAGGCGAGCGCCAACCAGAAAGCGCTTCGCGCGGTCGGATTCTGTTTTTTACCGACCAGTTTCGGCGAAGCCGCCTGCACAATGCCGTAACCGATAATCCATAACGCCATAAAGGTACCGATTTGCAGATGCGACCAGCCTAAAACGCTCGCGGCGAACACCGGCAACGCCACCACAAACCAGACATCACGCGCGCCGAACAGAAACAGCCGCGCCGCAGAAAGCCAGTTAATCGCTTCGGAATGAGAAAACATCTGCGCGAATTTCGGTTTGTTTTTCGATTTGCCGAGCGAGCCATCGAGTTTTAACAAGGAAATCGCCAACGCAATCGCCAACATGCCCGCCATAATCCACATCGCATTGGCAAAGCCAAACAACTCCAGCAACAGCGCCCCCATAAAGAAACCGACGCCTTTCAACGCATTCTTCGAGCCGGTCAGTGCCGCCACCCAACGATACAGTTTGCCGTCGCCATCACTGGCCAGTGCCTTAACCGAACTCTTGGCACTCATTTTATTGAGGTCTTTGGCAATCCCCGACAAGGCCTGCGCCACCATCACATACAGCACAGAAAGCCATTCGGTCGGCACGGTCAGCATCACCAGAGCCAGTATCTGTATCGACAGGCCGATATTCATGGTGACATTCAGACCGGCGCGCGCGCCAAGCCAGCCGCCGAACAGATTGGTCACTATGCCGAAAAACTCATAGAACAAAAACAGTAGCGCCAATTCCAGCGGGCTGTAACCGAGTTGGTAGAAATACAGTAACACCAACATCCGTAGAGCGCCGTCGGTCAAGGTAAACGCCCAGTAGTTGCCGGTGACGATCGCATATTGCTGAGTCGAGTTCATCTGCCCATCCTCATTGCTGCAATGCTTGATTCGCCTTGCCGACTTTCATCGTCAGTTCCATCATGCGCTGCATATAGCCGATTTCATTGTCGTACCAAGCCAGCACCTTCACATGAGTACCGTTGACCACACGAGTGGAAAGCGCATCAATTACCGACGAACAGGTTTCACCTTCATAATCCGCCGACACTAACGGCAACTCTTCGTACCCTAAAATTCCTTTTAGATACGTTTCTGAAGCTTGTTTAAATAAACCGTTAATTTCTTCCACCGACGTCGGACGCTGCATTTCCATGACTAAATCGGTCAGCGAGGCATTCATAAACGGCACGCGCACCGCTAATCCGTCCAAACGCCCGTTTAATTCAGGAAAAATTGTGCCGATTGCGCTGGCAGAACCGGTCGATGTCGGAATTAAGGATTCAAAACTGGCGCGCGCACGGCGCAAATCTTTATGGCCGTGATCGACCACTTTTTGGGTATTGGTACGATTGTGCATAGTGGTAATCGAACCGTGCTGAATACCGACTTTTTCGTGCAACACTTTTATCACCGGCGCAATACAATTCGTGGTGCAAGAAGCGGCGGTAATCAACGTATCTTCACCGGCGATGAAAATATCGTCGTTAATCCCCATGACGATATTTTTGATTCCCTCTTTAAAAGGCGCGGCGACAATCACTTGCTTAACACCCTGATCGAAATACGGCTGCACTTGCTCGCGCGTTCGAAACGCACCGGTGCATTCCAAAACGATATCGACATCCAAAGCGCCCCAATCAAACTCTTCGAGGTTTTCATGCGAGGAGTAGCCGATGACTTGATCCCCAATCACTATGCTGTGCTCATCAGCAACGGCTTGATGCTGCCAACGTCCATGCGCGGAATCAAAATTCAACAAGTGCGCGGAACCACGTGCATCAGTCGCTATCTCATTAATATGCACAAACTCAATGTCTTGCCAATCAAATGCTTGACGCAATCCTAAACGCCCCATACGACCAAAACCGTTAATTGCCACACGAATCACTTGCCACCCCTTTTAAATCCAATTACCATTTCTATATTCGCCTATGCGGATACACGGAATATACTCGAAAATCCAATCTGATAATAGAAGCTTTTATGACAAATTTTGACTCACTTGAACATCATGCGTTATGTCACAAAGCACTGGCAGAGCCTTTGCGTTTACGCATTTTAGCGCTACTACAACAGCGCGAATCGCTCTGCGTGTGTGATTTGGTCAAGGTTTTAGCACAGTCGCAAAGCAGCGTTTCACGCCACCTTGCCTATTTAAAAAACCAGCAGCTGGTCAACGCTTGGCGCGAAAGCAACTGGGTGCACTATGCACTGCAAGAGTCGCATCCGTTTAACGCGATTATGCACGACAGCTTGCAACAACTTAGCCACCTTGCGGTGGTGCAGGCGGATTTGGCTCGTTTACAAGAATATGAAAAAAAGCCACGTCAATGCGACCTTTAAACCAGCAAAAGCAAAGCCTTAAATCCATAGAAAAAACAGTATACCAAGCATAACAAACATTGCATTTATCAATATACCCTTGAAAATTTATACTGGTTTGTTAAGGTATGCACCAATTTAAAGCAACCCAAGACTTAAATTATCTTTTTTACTACTGCAATTACATTGCTGTCTTTTGCGTTTAGGCGCGCTTTCTTAGGCCGTCGCATTCGGTCAAGTCTATTCCAAGGGACTCTGCCCTCAGGATCAATCGTAAGGCATAGGCAGCGAGGCACTCGTCGACTTCGCACAGTAACCCGACGCGGTTACCGACCCTATCAATCCTTCACGTCTATTGTGTTTCTCAAATTTACTTTTGTTACAACGCGATTGGTCAAAGATTCATCTTTAACCGAAGAGCTTAATCATGGAGCCATGTACCGATAACTTAGCGATTAACTTCCGCCCTCCGCACTTAAGCGATGGCGACAAAATTTACCAACTGATTGCCGCGGCACCGCCGCTCGATCTCAATTCAAGCTACTTGTACTTTTTACAGAGTTCACATTTTGCCCAGACCTGCGTTGTCGCAGAAAAAGACGGGCAACTGCTCGGCTTTGTGTCCGGCTATCTGCGCCCCGACAAACCGACTGAACTGTTTGTCTGGCAATTGGCCGTTGTTGAAGCTGGGCGCGGCCAAGGAATAGCCAAACGCCTGCTGCAACAACAACTCTTGCAAGCCCTTAAGCAGCAACCAAAGTTGCAAAGCATAAGTGCCACCATCAGTCCAGGCAACCACGCATCACAAAGCGTTTTTAAGCGTTTTGCTCAAGCCTACGGGCTAACAATAGGCATACAACCCTTCTTAAGCACGGCACATTTTGCGGGACAGGACCACGACCCGGAAGACGAATATCGCCTCGCGTTTGCCAACGGCAACCCACTTACAACGCTGTTAAGCGCTATTTCACCGCTAAAGCAAACCACACCGTTATCACAAATTTAAATTAAGAGAGACCCTTTCATGTCAGATTTAGCTATTTTCAACACTTACGAATCCGAAGTCCGCGGCTATATTCGCTCTTTTCCGACCATTTTCGAAAAAGCCCAAGGCGCGGAAATTTGGGATCAAGACGGCAAGCGTTACATCGATTTTTTCGCCGGCGCCGGCGCTTTAAACTATGGACACAACAATCCGCATATTAATCGTGCTGTTATTAACTACCTAGAAAACAACGGCATCGGCCATGCATTGGATATGGGAACCGTCGCCAAACGCGATTTTATCGCCAGTTTTGTCAAAAACATCCTGCAACCGCGCAAGCTGGACTATAAGCTACAGTTCGTTGGCCCGACAGGAACCAATGCCATTGAGACCGCACTGAAAATCGCCCGTAAGGTTAAAGGTCGCAAACAGGTAATGAGTTTCACCAACGGCTTCCACGGTATGTCGATGGGCTCTTTAAGTATCACCGGTAACCAGTATTACCACGACGACAGCTATGGCGTACCGGGTTACACCTATCAGGTGCCTTTCCACAATTACCTTGGCGATAAAGTCGATACCATCGCCTATCTGCGTAAAATTTTGGAAGACAACTCCTCCGGTACCGAATTACCTGCCGCGATTGTGCTGGAAACCATTCAAGCCGAGGGAGGTATTAATGTCGCGGGCGCGCAGTGGCTAAAAGATTTGCGTCAAATTTGCGATGACTTCGACATTTTAATGGTGGTCGACGACATCCAAGTCGGCAACGGGCGCACCGGTGAGTTTTTCAGCTTTGAGCGCGCAGGCATCCAACCCGACATAATCACCCTATCCAAATCCATTGGCGGCGGCTATCCAATGTCATTGGTGTTAATGAAACCCGAACTTGACAAATGGTCACCGGGTGAGCATTCCGGCACTTTCCGTGGCTTTAATCTCGCATTTGTCGCCGCCACCACCGCACTTGACCACTACTGGGCAGACCCTACTTTTGAAGAACGCATCAAAAGCAAAGCCATCTTGATTGAACAACAAATGCGCGCCTTGGCAACAGATTTTCCTCAGCTAACCCGTGAAGTACGTGGACTCGGTTTTATCTGGGGCATCGAATTTCATGATGCGCAACTGTGTAATCTGATTTGTGCCAACGCATTTGAAAATGGCTTAGTTGTTGAAACCGCTGGATCAGAAGGCAATGTCATTAAGTTCCTCGGTCCTTTAGTGATTAGCGAAGCGCAAATCAACGAAGGATTCACAATTCTCAAAACGGCGATTGCCGCCGTCGAACAGAACCATCAAATCGCTAAATCTTAAATAATCAAGGAAGCACTGTGATCGTTAAAAACCTCTACGACGATGTCATCGGTACCGATGCCGATGTCGATTCTAAACAATGGAACAGCCGCCGTTTATTACTGGCCAAAGACGGCATGGGCTTTTCCGTGCATGACACCCTAATCAAAGAAGGCGAAGACCTGCATCTTTGGTACAAAAACCACCTTGAAGCGGTGTACTGCATTGAAGGTGAAGGCGAAATCTACGATAAAGCGACCGGTATCACGCACCCGATTCGCGAAGGAACGATTTACGCCCTAAACGAACACGACCAACATATTCTAAGTGCCAATAAAGGTGTGCAGATGCGCATGGTTTGTGTTTTTAATCCGCCGGTAACCGGTCGCGAAACCCATGATAAGGACGGTTCTTACAACCTGCCGGAATAAAAACCGACTATGTGCAAAAAAGCGGTCATCCATCAGCACATGACACAAGGTAAAATCGGGCAAAACCATTCTCTGCAAAGGTCTGTCCCATGCCCGCTGTTTCCAATATTCGTAAAAGCCTGCAAGTTCTTTGGCAGTTTTTCTGGCTAGGTTGCATCAGTTTTGGCGGCCCTGCCGCGCACCTCGGTTATTTTCGCCAACATTTTGTCGAACGCCTGCAATGGCTTGATGAAAACGAATATAGCCAATTGATTGCGCTGAGCCAGTTTCTGCCGGGCCCGGGGTCGAGCCAAGTCGGCTTTGCCATCGGCTACCGACATGCTGGTATTCTCGGTGCCTGGGCGGCCTTTATCGGCTTTACATTGCCATCATTTTTATTGCTGTTGTGGGTGGCACTGTATCAACCGCCGAGCGATCAACCGATTTATGCTTTGGTTATCAGCGGTTTAAAACTATTGGCGGTCATCGTGGTCGCCGATGCGGTACTGAAAATGTTTCGCCAGTTTTGCCGACAGCGTAGTTCGCAACTCACCGCATTATTGAGCGCATTGTTGCTACTGTTGTTTGCCGGTACGTCCATGCAAATGGCCGTTTTGCTACTGGCCTTTATCATCGGCTGGTCTTTTTTACCCGCTCAGATCAAAGCAAACGGCAAAACAACAATCAAAACGAACACTCATCCGCTCAGTTGGTTGCTACTCGGTCTGACCGGCTTAATCATTGCGTGGTTTTGGTTTATGCCGGAGCAGCTACAATCGGCATTGCAGCTATTTGCCGCATTTGCGCAAACCGGCGCACTGGTTTTTGGCGGCGGTCATGTGGTGTTGCCACTGTTGCAAAGTACCATTGGCGAACAGATCAGTTCGGCAGAATTTTTAAGCGGCTATGCACTGGCGCAAGCCGTACCCGGCCCGATGTTTACTTTGTCGGCCTATCTCGGCGCTTTATTGCTGCCGGAGACACCAATAGTCGGCGCGATCATCGCCACTCTCGGGCTGTTTTTACCGGGATTGCTATTGATGTTAGCGCTGCTAGAAAGGTGGCAACAACTGGCGCACCAACCGAAACTGCAAGGTGGCGTCGGCATGGTCAATGCCGCAGTGGTCGGGCTTTTAATCGCCACCTTAATCAATCCGGTGGCGGTTAGTGCGATTACTGATATCGCCAGTGCGCTTGCGGCCATCATCGGTTTTATTGCACTGCAGCGTTGGCGTATCAAAATCGGTTGGCTGTTACTTATTTATGCGCTTATCTGGCCGCTGATGTTATGGATGACGCAATAAGCGACTTAGGGCGCAATTTTCCATTCACAAAACGGCAATACGGCTGTAAAATAGCGCCCATTTTTTCGGGAACTGCAAATAGCGCAGAACCCCTGTTTAAACAATGACTTAAGAGACGTTAAATACTATGTCTAACCAACAAAACTTGTCTGCCTCACGCCCACTCAGTGTTGAGAAAATCGGCGGCACCTCTATGTCTGCTTATGAAGCGGTGCGCGACAACATTATTTTGTACCCAGAGTTTTTATATAACCGCGTCTTTGTTGTCTCGGCTTACGCCGGCGTAACCAACTTGCTACTTGAGCATAAAAAAACCGGTGAACCAGGTGTTTATGGCCTGTTTGCACGCGGCGATGATATGCACGCTTGGCAGATGTCGCTGGAGACTTTGCGTGCCGAACTGCTGAAAATCAACGCCGAGCTGTTTAGCGATGGCGAACAACTTAAACACGCTAATGCCTTTATTGACGAGCGCATTACTGACACGCGTGAAGTCTTGATTAACCTGCATGAAATCTGTAGCCACGGCCATTTTGAACTGCGCGAGCACTTGTTAACCGTTCGTGAATTACTGGCCTCTATCGGTGAAGCGCATTCTGCATACAACTTGGCGTCTCTGTTACAAAACCACGGCGTCAATTCACAGTTCGTCGATCTATCCGGTTGGGACATCAAAGAAAAAATGCCGTTGGATGAGCACATTCTAAGCGCCTTCGCCGACATTGATTTCAGCACCACTCTACCGATCGTGACCGGTTATGCACACTGCTCAGAAAACCTCATCAGCACCTTTGATCGTGGCTATTCAGAAATGACCTTTAGTCGCATCGCGGTGATGCTTAAAGCGAGCGAAGCGGTGATTCATAAAGAGTTCCATCTTTCCTCTGCAGATCCTCGCCTAGTCGGCGAAAGCAATGCCGTGCCGATTGGTAAAACCAGCTATGACATCGCCGACCAGTTAGCCAATTTGGGCATGGAAGCGATTCACCCTCGCGCCGGAAAAGGACTGCGTCAAGCTGAAATCCCATTGCGTATTATGAACACCTTTGAACCCGATCACCACGGCACATTGATTACTGCGGATTACAAATCGGTTGAACCCAAAGTAGAAATCATTGCCGGCATGGAAGGCTTAATTGCGGTCGAAATTTTCGATCAAGAGATGGTAAACCTGCAATCGGAATACGAAACCCAAATCCTGAAAGTCACTAAGCGTAATGTCTGCCAAGTCGTTAGCAAAGACTTCAATGCCAACACCATTACGCTGTACATTAATGGCTCTTTAAAAAAGATCTCCAAAGCCACCGCGCAATTTGAAGAACTGTTCCCTTCGGCACAGATTACCACCAGCAAACTGTCGATGGTGTCTGCAATGGGTTCCAATATGCGCGTTAAAGGATTATTGGCTCAGGCAATTCAAAGCTTAGCCGATCAAGGTATCAATATTGAAGCGATGCACCAAAACACCCGTCAGGTGGAAATGCAAATTTTCGTCGATGCCGACCAATATGCGATTGCCGTTAAAGCGCTCCATCAACGTTTAATCGAAGTGCATAACCACGGAAACGCCATCGCCAAACACTGAAGCTTACCCTTTCAGTACGCCTCGATAAAAAACGATGTCGGCTATGATCGACATCGTTTTTTTATTTGCGCGATTCATACCTTTTCCAATCAACTTAGTGATACACAAAATTGCGATAAGACGACTCGAAATCGAATTAAGAATTTTCAAGTGATGCTAAGTGCTGCATAATGAAAAACCCTGATAGCAATCTTTAACGACACTCTAGCGTATGGCCCAATCCACCAACTTCACCAGTCTCAAAATCGGTTACGGTTTACGCGATTTTCTCAAAAAAGAAGGCTACGATCGCCACGCTTTCGGCAAGGATTTACTCGCCGGTTTTACCGTAGGGATTTTAGCCATTCCAATTTCGATGGCTCTGGCCACCGGTATCGGGATTTCACCGATTTACGGACTGTACACCGCCATTGTCGCCGGCTTTTTTACCGCACTTTTTGGCGGCTCTCGCTTTAGCATCGCCGGCCCTACCGCTTCGTTTGTTATCCTACTGATTCCGGTTGCCGAAAGTTACGGTCTGCTCGGTGTGGTACTGGTCTCATTTCTGGCCGGACTACTCTTAATGCTAATGGCCTATCTACGGCTTGGCCGCTGGATCGAATACATTCCCGAATCCATCACCCTTGGTTTTACCACCGGCATTGCGACCCTAATTATTCTGCTCCAGATTAAGGACTTCTTTGGTCTGCCACTGCAAAACCTACCCTCCGACTTTATGGAGAGACTGTGGATGATGGTGCAAAATTTACCGCAACTGCACTGGCAATCGGCGGTAATCGGCATTGGCACCATGCTGTTTATGATTATCTGGGCACGTTTTAAATTCCGGCTACCCGGCCACTTACCAGGCATTATCCTTGCCAGCGTGGCGACCTATTATTGGAATATGCAAGGCGCTGAAATCAAAACGGTTGGCGAACTCTTTGCAGAAATACCACATTTTCTACCCAATTTTAAAGGCGATTGGATGTGGGAAATGCTCACCCTAATGAATGCCACCGAAATGTGGGAGATGTTCAAATTTCTGTTACCTGCGGCTTTTGCCTTAGCGGTTTTAGGCGCCATGGAATCGATGTTCTGTGCGGTAGTGCTGGACAATGCCGCCGGAACGCGTCATTCGCCAAATAGTGAACTGCTCGGACAAGGCTTGGGCAATGTCTTATCGTCCCTGTTTGGAGGCTTTGCCTCAAGCGGCGGCATGGCGCGCTCTATGACCAATCTGCGAGCTGGCGCACTCTCGCCGGTTTCCGGAATGGTGCACGCACTGGTGGTGCTGTTTGCGATTTTCTTTTTAGCCAAATTGCTGGTTCATTTGCCGATGCCCGCAATGTCGGCATTACTGATTTTGGTCGCGTGGAAGATGAGCTCTTTCTCCCGCGCTTTGGTTCTGTTACGCGGCACACCAGACAGCGACACCTGGGTTTATCTAAGCTGTTTTGTGATGATTCTACTGTTTGATGTTTCGATTGCGGTAACCGCCGGTATGGTCTTAGCCTCTGTACTGTTCGTTAAAGAGATTGCCGAAATGACCCGTCTGCAGGATATTCGTAACGTCAAGCGTTACCATAACGAATCCATTCCGCAAGAATGGAATATCTATCGCATTCAAGGACCGCTGTTTTTTGCGGCCGCAGACCGCATTTTTAGCGAACTCGTAGAAACCTTGTCGAAAAAAGACGGCATAGTGTTGCAAATGGACGCTGTCACGATTCTTGACTCAGGGGGCTTAGCCGCGCTGCGCCGGTTTATCGCACTTGCGGAACGCAATGGGGTGGAGGTGTATTTAAGTGAATTACAGTTCCAACCGCTTAAAACCTTGGCACGCTATGGCCTTGATAAATTTGGTGACCATTTCCGCCTCTTTGCCAGCCTTGACGAAGCACAGCTGGCCATTCATGAACGCTTAGCCCAGCAGAATCCAACCGAGCAAACCGCGGAAATTTCCTCCTCGCTGAGCATTCAAAGTCGCGCGGAAACTGCGCCGATATCTAAAGCAACAGAGCGGCATTAAATCCTGCAAAACCCGAATCGGCATTGTTCCCTTTCTCATTAAATTAAAATGCCATGATTAACTTTTGTGCTGTAAAATGTTCGGTCAATTTCCGTCTGGAAATAACAACGATTTTTTACGATTTTTGTCTAAAAATGCGCATCTTCCCTTTAAGGAGATACAAAAAACCAAAGGATAAAACGGATATGAGTTGCCAAGAAAAAAACACCTATTCAACATTTTGTCAGAGCCATAACAATGCCCTGAAAGAGCCTATGTTTTTTGGTCAAAATGTCAATGTAGCGCGTTACGACCAGCAAAAATATCCCTTTTTTGAAAAGCTGATTGAAAAACAACTTTCGTTTTTTTGGCGTCCGGAAGAGGTCGACATCTCTAGCGATCGCGGTCAATATCAAAGTTTGCCGGAAAACGAACAACACGTTTTTATCTCCAACCTAAAATACCAAACCCTCCTAGATTCGGTACAAGGTCGCTCACCCAATGTGGCACTTTTGCCACTGGTGTCTTTGCCGGAGTTAGAAACGTGGATTGAAACCTGGGCATTTTCCGAAACCATTCACAGCCGCTCTTACACGCACATCATCCGCAATATTTTTAACAATCCGTCGGAAGTGTTCGATGATATTGTCGATAACCAAGAAATCACCAAACGGGCTTTGGCGGTGACGTCTCACTATGACGAACTGATTGCGCTGACAAATAAGATGTACGCCAACCAAATTGATTTGGCCAATGAACCGGACTTCCGCAAACAGATTAAGACTCAGCTCTATCTGACGTTAGTTTCAGTGAATGTGCTGGAAGCAATTCGTTTCTACGTCTCTTTTGCTTGCAGTTTTAGCTTTGCTGAACGCTCATTGATGGAAGGCAATGCCAAAGTAATCAAACTGATTGCGCGTGATGAAGCCTTGCACCTTTCCGGTACGCAAAACATGCTAAGCCTGATGGCGAGCGGCAAAGACGACCCGGAAATGGCGGAGATTGCCAAAGAACAAAAAGAAGCGGCAATTGAAATTTTCCGTTCTGCCGCACAGCAAGAAAAAGAGTGGGCAGAATACCTGTTTAAAGACGGTTCGATGATTGGCTTGAATGCCAGCATTCTGAAAGAATATGTTGAGTACATCACTAACGTGCGTCTGAAAGCGTTGAATTTTGAACCGATCTTCGAAAATCGCAGCAACCCGCTACCGTGGATGAACAACTGGTTAGTTTCCGACAATGTTCAAGTCGCGCCGCAGGAGTCTGAAATCAGCTCTTATCTGGTCGGTCAAGTGGACTCCAAAGTCGACACCTCTGACTTTAGCGACTGTTCACTATAGATTAATCAATTATCCTCTTCTCTTGAATAACGGCCCGTTTGATCATTCATCGGGCCGTTTTCTGTTTTACAGTCTGTCATAAATCTTTCAACTAGGTGTTATCTGAGCGTCATTCTGCATTTTTATACTGACGCCATGAAACGATGTTATCTAGCTTTTTTGCGCCATGCTCACTATTACCAAGCTGAGCAAGTACCGAGCGCACACCAACCGCATGGCCTGACCGAACAAGGAATTGAGGCGTGTCAGCAAGCCGCCGAGACTTTACAAAAACTGATTGAGCACCAAAATTGGACGCTCTATCCCAATATTTACAGTGCCAATCTCTTACGTGCATGGCAGACCGCTAATGAAATCGAACACCATCTGCCGTGGCCGTGCCAAATCAGCAGTACCGCGCAATTAAACGAGCGTTCGGTCGGTTCTTTAGCAAACTTGACCCTGAGCGAAATCGAAGGGGTTATCGAACAGGACCCGCGTTTTTCGCCGCTTCCGCCACACTGGAAAAGCAATTCCGATTTCTGTCTGCCAGTCGACGGTGCCGAATCTTTAATGCAATCCGGTACCCGCGTTAGCCAATTTATCCAACAGACGCTAAACCAAGTATTGGCGCAGAGCTCGCAAAGCGATCGTCCACAATTAATCATCATGATTGGTCACGGCGCGTCTTTCCGTCATGCCGCCTATCAACTTGGTATTTTGGAAAAAGCGGAAATCGGACGCTACTCGATGCATTATGCACAACCGATGGTCTTTGAATGCCGCCAAGAACAGCATGCCATGGCGATTGATTTGATTGCCGGCAAATGGAAAGTCCGCCAAGAAGTCGAACGTCCCGATTAGAAGGTTCAAAATGTTAAATATCGCTCACGCAAATACCTTAACAGCGCCTCCGAATCATTGGGCAGCGCCGAGTAAACCGATTCATTTTATCTGCGACCTACACGCCGATGCCGATGCCCTTCTGGCTTCGCTTAAACTCGGTAAACTGGTAACGCAAGATTCAACGCTACAACAAACGGTTTTAACCGACAGTGCGGCCACGGCGACAGTCATAATCGGAGGCGATTGCTTTGATAAAGGACCGAGTAATCTCAGCCTGTTTCGTTTGTTAAAACAGCTACAGCAATCCGGAATGGATTTACAGATTCTTGCCGGCAATCATGATCTACGTGTCTATGCAGGACTCTTGGCGACCGATTTCCAAGACGATTTACGCCAAGCGCATTTTTTCGTGCGCATGGGCCGTAAAGCGGCATCGCTGTTTGCCGAAGTGTTCCAACAATATTGCACTGGGATGCCGTTGCCGAAAACACCGGCAAGCTGGATTGAAAACTCGCTGATGCCGGATGAAGATTGGTTTGAACTGTTTCCACAGTATGCGCGTAATTTCATGACCGCCAAACAGATTAAAAAAGAGATCAAGCAGATTCGTAAAAAACGCCTCTCCTTTATCAAAGCGTGGCGTGAATACGGCTATGACTGGCAGCATCTAGCGCTGGCGGTCGAGAAAACCAAACAACTGTTTATCGAACCAGACGGCGAATTCTATTGGTTTTTCCAAAACCTCGAATTGATGCAACGCCACGGCAGCTATCTATTTTGTCATGCCGGTGTTGACGATCGCATTATCCACCGCATGCAAGACGAAGGCTTCGAGCGACTGAATCAGGAATTCAACCGAAAGTTGCAACAAGGTAAGATTTTCGAAATCTACTACAACGAACTCGGCAATGTCGTGCGCACTAAATATCGCGACAAAGACCATCCATTAAGCGAACTTGGTGTTCAGGCATTAAAAAATCAAGGCATTCACGCTTTGGTCAATGGCCACCGTGCGCATATCAATGGTCAGCAATTGGTGTTCCGCAATAAATTATTGCACATCGAGTGTGATGCGGAGCTGAATGCCAACTGCCGTGCAAAAAGCCAGCTAGCTCCAGGAGCCTCTGCGGTGACAATGTTTAAAACCTGTGGTACGGTCAGTGCATTGAGCAGCAATCGTTTTTCACTCGGCGTGTTACAACGAAACTTTGCGCCGGGTCAAGATCAATGGCAAGAAAGCTTGCTAGTCTAAGCGACAATTGTGCTTATTTTGTCATCTAAAAAGGAGAGCGATATGGCTAAAAAAACCCAATATTTTGAGCATGAATCTCTGCAAGATCGCGATGCCGTTGTTAACTATCTACACGCCTTAGCGAATGCGGTCAAAACGGGTGAAATCCTGCTCTCCGACGGCGATGAGAAACAGATTATGCAGCCGAGCGACCTGACCCTGATGAGCTTGAAAGCAAGTAGCACCAAGAAAAGCCAAAGCTTACGCATCAAACTAACATGGAATAAGCAAACCGATGAAGAGCCGGATAACGAGCCGCTGTTCATTAAGGCGAAGAAAGCAAAAAAACCGAAAAAATCCTAACCCATCCCTGCTTCCTCGTTTTTCTCTGTTAAGGCTGTTTGCTCAATGAACAAATTATTTCCGGAAATCTATGAAAGCCTACGCTTTCTGCTTATCGATCTGCAAAAACAGCTTCTGGCTGTGATTGAAGGCGTGAACGAAGCCGACCCAGAAAGTTTTGCCCGTAGTTTAAGCCGCACCGCCTATATTGAAAACGCACACCTCAGTTTGCTGAACCGCGCCTACCAAGCCATTCAAAACAGCAACCAAGATTATCGTGCCGTGATTCAAGGCTATGAACACGTCTCCTACAGCTTAATCAGCTTATCGCGCCAATTGGAAACCATTAGTTATCAACTGCAACGCAGCGACGCCTTGCACAGCCTGCAAAAAAAACGCGTCCTCAGTGCCTTGCAAGATCTGAATAACGGCTTGGAATTGATCGAACCGGCGATCGAAAGCGAAGAGCTTGCACTGTCGATTGATATCTGCCAACTACAAGTGCGGATGGACAAGGTCTGTCGCCAACAGCTGAAACGCTACCAACAAAAATTGCAAGAACGCTATGACGAAGCGCTGATGCAGAGTAGCTTTGTGGTCAAAGACATTCAATATATGGCGCGCACCCTACTCAAGGTCGGCGAGGGAATCATTTCCGGCAAGCTCGGACAGTTTATCGAAATCGACAGCTATCAAAAATTAGAAGCGACCCTGTCGGCAATGGATTTGGATCTTGCCGAGCATCAAATTCACATTCATTCGATGGGCGAAACCAAATCCGGCTGCACCATTTCCGGTGTCGCCTCAGCAAGCGAAGCGCAGGATGAACTCTTAGCGATTTTCAAAGAAGGGCAAAAGAAAAAACTGCTGGAAGAGAAAATCGGCATCGAAAGCTGGCACGAAAAATTCCCCGGCATAGCGCCGGAAGTTTATTCCTACCAAAAACAAGGCGACAAGGCAGCGTTGTTATTTGAATACCTAACCGGTAAAACATTCGACAAGCTACTGCTCGATAATCGCACGGTGTTGCAAGACGGACTGAACTGTCTGTTTGCGACCTTGACCGAGATTTGGCAGGCGACCGAACAAGCGCAAGGCATTAACACCAGTTTTATGCCGCAGCTGCAAAAACGCCTTAAAAGCGTCTATGCGGTTCATCCGGAATTTAATTTAAAAGGACTACAAATCGGTGATGCCAAACAGCCGTCGCTAGAAACCTTAATTAAACACGCCATCAAGCTGGAACAAAAACTACAGCCTGCGAAAGCGGTCTATATTCATGGCGACTTCAATGTCGACAATATCTTGTATGATGCCGACAAATGCGAAATCAACTTCATCGATCTGCATCGTTCCGACTATCAAGATTACACGCAAGATCTCTCGGTGCTGATCGTCTCTTTCTACCGCTTAAAACAATACAGCCCAAAAATCCGCCAGCGCATTCGTCTCAGTATGCAGGCGATTTACGATTTCGGCGCTGATTACGCCGAACAACATAATGATAATGACTTTGCCCTGCGCATGGCTCTCGGTCTGGCGCGCTCTTTTATCAGCTCAACCCGTTTTGTGCTCGATAAAGAACACGCTCGAGCCATGCTCTATAAAGGGCGTTTTATACTGGAACATCTTAGCCAAATGAGTAAACAAGAATATAAAAACTACCAGTTACCTAAGGAGCTATTCCGTGATTAAGCCAGTATCGCAACTCAAAATCGGTGTCGTCGGCATCCCCGGCAAATGGTCGACCGAAGTGCTCGCCGATGAGATTGAAGCCAAAACCGGCTTCCGTTGCGTGATAGACATCGAAAAAGTAGTCGCTGACCTAGCGACCCCGACCGTCACCTATAACGGCCAATGTCTATGTGAACTCGATGCGATCATCATTAAGAAAATCTCACAAACCTATAGTCCGATGGTTTTGGATCGTTTGGAAATTTTACGGTTTGTCGAATCCTGTGGTGTAAAAGTCTATTCCAAACCGTGTGAAATCATCCGCCTGGTCGATCGTATGAGCTGCACTATTTCCTTAGCTCGCGCCAAAATTCCGATGCCGAAAACCGTGATTACTGAAGATATCGATGCCGCTTTGCAAGCGGTCAAAGAGTTCGGCGAAGTCATTCTTAAGCCGCTGTTCTCGACCAAAGCGCGCGGCATGCAGGTGATCAGCGCCGAGCAGAGCGACAAAAAGATGATGAAAGAATTACAGGAATTTTACGACATCCACAAATTCTTCTATATCCAACAAAAGCTGAAACTGCCCGGTCACGACATGGGATTGGTGTTCCTCGGCGGCGAATATCAAGGGGCCTATGCCCGCGTTGCCAACGGCGACAGTTGGAACACGACCATTCACTCCGGCGGTAAATATGCCGAAGTTAAACCGAGCGAAGAAATTATCGAAATGGCGCACAAAGCGCAGGCGCAATTTGATTTAGCCTACACCACCGTTGATATTGCGGAAACCGAACAGGGACCAGTTTGCTTTGAAGTCTCGGCCTTCGGCGGCTTTAAGGGCGCGAAAGACGGTCTTGGCTTGAATATGGCGCAAACCTACGTCGATTACGTTATCAAGCAATTGCAAAACGCACAATAGAGAGACTATTCATGGTATGTAGTTCTCGCTTTCTTACATTGAAATAATTTTAAATTCAATTGGTTGCAACGATTGACAAACACAATTCTCATTACAGGAAATTTATGCTATTGTGATTACAAATGTAATTACTTTATCCAGAGGAAAAATCATGGGAACTATCACAATTAGAGTTGACGACAATCTTAAAAGCGAAGCCTACCAAGCCTTAGAAGACTTAAACATCACTCCGTCAGAGTTATTACGTCAAACTTTAGAATACGTAGCTCAAAACCATAAACTTCCATTTAAACCCGTGCTTTTAAATGATGAAGATTTAGATTTATTGGAAACCGTTCGTGAGCGTTTAAATGACCCTAAGCCTGTTGCGGTGAGTTTGGATGACTTATAGCCTTGAATTTGATGAACGCGCACTCAAGGAATGGAAACAACTGGATGGGAGTATTCGTAGCCAATTAAAAAAGAAACTTGAGAAGGTTATTGAGAACCCAAAAGTTAAGAAGAATGAACTTAGAGAGCTTGATAATTGTTACAAAATCAAATTACGTCAAAGTGGCTATCGATTGATTTATCAAGTACAAGATGCCCGTGTAGTGGTGTTTGTTGTTGCAATTGGTAAACGTGATAAAGAACGGGCTTATCGAGATGCGACATACCGAATAAAAACATAAAAACCTTACGAATAAAATTCATTTAAAAATCAATACGTTAATAAAAAAAGGATTTAAAGGTTGTATATTTAATGAGTCACATCTCTGCGCTGTACCAACAATTGATTAGCCAACATCCGCCGGCCATTGAGCAAACGCTATGGCTCACTCTGCCGCAAGCCAACTATCGATTGTTCAGTAACTCGCGCAGTCTGCTCGGAACTCTCAAGGATTATTTTGTCGGATTGGCTTCTTGGGAAAAACCGACTGAAATCTCGATCGCAAGCACCGACATCTATCTTTGGCACACGCCTGACGCGGCGCAATTAATCGCCGCAACGCCTTGGGTAGATTGGCTACGCGAAGCCGGTAAATCGGGACGAAAAGACGCGGTGTATTCATTGCAAAATACCGATGGCAGCGTACGGTTGTTACATAAAGTGAAAACCGGCATGTTGTTCGTGCAACCGAGCAGTAATAATATCGGCGATCCGCTAATGGCTTTCGGTCCGGCGAAACAGCATCCGAACCAGATGATTAATTTCATTTTGACCCAATACCTGAATCAGCATTTGCGTCAAGATTGGCTACTCGGTCACGCTGCCGGTTTACAAATCAATGGCAAAGGCTTAGCGATAGCCGGACTCTCCGGCGGTGGAAAATCGACGCTGATGCTGCATTTACTGGAAAACGGCGAGCATTTTGTCAGCAACGACCGACTGCTGTTCAATCAAGTCGATGGCCAGATGCAGATGCGCGGCATTCCAAAACAACCGCGCATTAACCCCGGCACAATTGTTCATAACCCACGTCTGCACTCGCTGATGAGCGAGCAAGAACGGCATAACTTTTTGGCCATGCCAAGCGAAGAATTACGCGCTTTAGAACTGAAATACGATGCGCCGGTCGATCAACTTTTCTGGTCAAACTGCTATCAAGGCGAAGCCAAATTGGATTATCTGGTGATTCTAAATTGGCAGGCGCAAACCGATAAAGCAACGTCGCTGAAACAGACCAACTTACAAGAATCGCCGCACTTGATTCCGGCATTAATGAAAAGTCCCGGGCCTTTTTATTGTGATGCAGGCGGTCACTTCCTAGAAAACGGCATCATTCCCAATGCCGCAAGCTACCAACAACGACTTAGCGATATTCCGGTACTAGAGTTAAACGGCAAGGTGGATTTTGACGCCGCAAAAAAACTCATCGTCGACACAATACAAAGTGGTGATTAAGACGCCTAAATGAATTCTAAGGTTGGAGTCGAAGAAAACTAGCCAAAGTTCAATTTGGCTATACTGGCTGGATTTTGACTATTAGCATTCCGTGATTAGAAACCGATGTTATTCACCATAATGCGTTTTCGCCCTAACAACCAATACAACACATCTGTTATTTTCTATTCGATAAACTATGCGATCTTGGAAACTTAGGCGTACAGAATAATACCCCTTTAAATCTCCAACGATTGGCTTACCAGTTTGCGGAAAAACCGAAATTTTATTGCGTAAGATGTCTTTGAGCTTGTTCTTCAACTTTGGCGAGAGTTTGGCGACATCTTTTTGTGCCTGCTTAGTAAATTCTATTTGATAGCGCTTACAGCTCACAAAGGCTCTCCAAATACCTCTTCAAAACTAGCTACTTCACCTGAATCAGCTTCAGAGACGGACTGATTAAACTTCTGTTTAAAATCTGGTTGCGACAAAAGGTGTAGCGTTTCCTGCAAGCTTTCATAATCATCAGCAGACATAATGACCGCGTTGCCAGATTTATGCTGTACCTGAATAATTTCATGTTGTTGATTGGTTTGTTTAATAATTTCAAAAAATGACTTTCTTGCTTCTGTTGCAGTCATCATTGCCATGACTTTAACCTCTCCCACTACCTTATGTACCAAATAGTGTACCACCATCAATTCCAAAGAACAAAACGCTATTAAAACTTCGGTAAAAAATAGGCTTTGCCGTTTTGGGTAACCGACTGCAATTGCATCTGCAACCCTTGCTCTAAGGTCTGCTGTTGCAGCACGTTTTGAGCCCCACCCTCGGCGAAAACCGCGCCGTCTTTAAGCAGTAGCACTCGGTCGGCGAGTTGTTGCGCCAAAGGCAAATCATGCAGCACCATAATCACTCCCAAGCCTTGCCGACACCATTCGCGTAACAATAAAGCAAAACATTGCTGATGGCGCATATCTAACGCCGCATTCCATTCATCGAGCAACAGCCATTTACCACTAAAGTCAGGACTTTCTTGTTGCACTTGTTCGACAGGCCAGATTTGCGCTAATGCGCGTGCCAAATGCGCCCTTTTAAATTCGCCGCCGGATAAACTCAATACCGAGCGTTCGGCAAAATCAGTAAGATCGCAAACGCGCAAAATCTCATACAGTAAACCATCAAAATCGGCAGAATGTTGATAAGCTTCAAGCAGTTCGCTGCCGAACTGAATTTCCAAACCAAGACTGGCCAACTGACGCACACTGAAATCAAACTGCATCGCCTGCTGTTGCTCGACCACCGCACGTTGCAATGCTAACTGCGGTAGAGAAATGGCTTGCAAACTTTGCCCCTGCCATTGAATGCTTCCAGACGAACTGTGCAGTGACTTTGCCAACAGCTTTAATAGCGTCGATTTGCCTGCGCCATTCTGTCCGAGAATTACATTTACCTGCCCGCCGACAAAATCAGCGGTAACATCCTGCAATAATTGTTTTTTATCGACATTGAAACCGAGATTTCGGCACTGAATCCGATTCATTACTGCCATCCTTGGCGGCGTTTCAACAGCATCATCAAAAAGAACGGCGCACCTAACAACGCCATTAACAAGCCAATTGGCAATTCCAACGGGTACAGCAGGATTCGCGCCAACCAATCCGCCAAAACCAGAAGAAGTGCGCCGCCCAAAGCGCTAAGCGGCAATACCAAGCGATGATCAGCACCGACCCATAATCGAATCATATGCGGCACGACCAAGCCGACAAAACCAATCACCCCTACCAATGCCACCGCCGCACTGACCATTAAGGCACTAAAGAAAATCACCTGCCACTTTAAACGATCGCTCGCGAATCCCATATAGATGGCGCTCTGCTCGCCGAGAACAAACGCGTTCATAGCACGCACCAAGCGCCACAACATTACCGTCGACAACAGTACGATAAACAACACCAATAGCACCGACGACCATGGAAGATTAACCAAAGACCCCATCAACCAGAAAGTCACTGAACGCAGTTCCACCAAATCGGCAACGCTTAGCAACATCTGCGTGCCCGCCCCCATCAAAGCATTGACCGCCACGCCAGCAAGAAGCATTAAGGCCACATCGGTCTGGCCTTTACGCGTCGCCAAACGATAAATCAGATAGGTCGCCAATAAGCCGGCGAGAAACGCAGAAATCCCGACTTGCCAAAGTGCGACCTGTTGCCACAGCACCCCGCCGAGAACCATAATAAATACCGCTCCGAAAGCCGAACTACTGGCGACGCCAATTAAGCCTGGTTCTGCCAAAGGGTTTCGAAACAACGCTTGCAGAGCAACTCCGGCAACCGCCAGACCGGCACCTACTACCATCGCCATCACCACTCTCGGCAAACGCAATTCTTGCAAAATAAACCATTGTTGCGGGCTCAAACCTTGGCTAAGATTTTGCCAGTTGAGCCCGTTATAACCGACGAATAGATGTGCAAAAACCGCCGGTATCAGCAATGCCAACAACAATAGACCAGGTTTCAGCGGAAACGCTCTAACCATGCTTCTCGGTTTTCCAGTTTTTATACTGCTCGCTCAAGGTCGCAACCACCGAGCCGTTCCAAATCACGATAAACCAACTTAGATAGAGCCACAGCAGAAACAACGGCACCGCGGCAAAAGCACCGTAAATCAAATCATAGGTCGGGAACAGTTTGACATAGGCACCAAAGCCGACTTTTAGCACCTCGATTTGCGCCATCGCCAAAAACCCACCAATCGCTGCGGCACGGGTCGATACATAACAGGCTGGCACAAATTTAAACAATAACGTAAAGCCTAACCACGAGAGCATCACCGGAATAATTTTCAGGCCAAAAAGCAGTTTTTCGATAAAAGGCGTAGTGTCACTAATCAATGGCAGAGCCAAAATCGCCGAACTGATCACCAGACTCAAGCCCAGTAAAATCGGCCCAAACAGACTAATCCCCAAATAATGCAATAAACTCACCCACCAGCGGCGCTTGCGAACATCCGGCCAGAGTTCGTTCAACTTTTGATCGACTTTCCATAACAACATCAAAGTGGTTATCAGCATCACCGTTAACCCTGGCCATTTTAGGCTGGTCGCTTTTTCTGAAAAAGCAAACAAATAGTCTTGAATAATCGGCTGAGAACTGGGCATCAAATTCGCGACCACTTGGTCCATAACCAAAATTTCAAACTGCTCAAAATAATTTGACACCGAAAACAACGCCAACATAAAACCAAGCATCGGCACGATTCCCACTAGAGACGTGTACGCCAAAATCGCGACCGCATCAGTGCCTTTCTGTTGCTGAAAACGCACTGCACAACGCAACCAAAAGCGCCAGTGTATAATTTTTGCTAAAAATGAGAATTTTTCTGTGTCGTGGGGTTGTTTCATAGATTTCACACGAAATTGCGCAGCGGCCTGTTATACATTATTGGGCTGTTATTGTATTCGTTCTATAGCCATTATGGACACTATGATAAACACCGCATAAAAAGTGTTTGCCTAAAGTTCGGCAAAAAAACTAATATATGTGCAAATATTACATTTAAAAACCCTTAAGAGTATCTTAAATGACTGCAAAAAAATGGAACTTCTGGATTGATCGCGGCGGCACTTTTACCGATATTATCGCCCTTAACCCAAACGGTAAAATACACACTCACAAATTGCTCTCACAAAACCCTGAACAATATCGTGACGCGGTCATCGCTGGCATACGCCATTTTTTGCAGATTTCTGACGACCAACATCTTCCAGCCGAGCGCATCGCAAGCGTAAAGATGGGCACCACCGTGGCCACAAATGCGCTCTTGGAGCGAAAAGGCGAGCCAGTGGCTCTGATCACCAATCGCGGCTTCGCCGATGCGTTGCAAATCGGTTATCAGCACCGTCCAGATATTTTCGCACTGGAAGTGCGTACTGCTAAGCCCCTTTATCAAACCTCAGTGGAAGTCAGCGGCCGTTTAGATGCGCAAGGCCAAGAGATTGTTGCACTCAATGAAATCGAATGCAAACAGACCTTAAGCACTCTGCAACAGCAAGGTTATCAAGCCTTGGCAATCGTCATGCTGCACGGCTATCTAAACCCCGCTCATGAACAACAAATTGCCAAATGGGCGACAGAGATGGGCTTTGCTCAAATTTCGACATCCTCGCAAACCTCTTCGTTGATTAACTACATTGCGCGTGGCCGAACGACCGTGGTTGACGCCTATTTAAATCCCGTCTTACAGAACTACATTCGTGACCTCCGCGAACACCTTCCTGGCGTGGATTTACAGTTTATGCAGTCGCACGGCGGCCTCTGCCAAGCCGAGCACTTTCAAGGTAAAGACGCGGTACTTTCCGGACCCGCTGGAGGCGTTATCGGCGCAATTAAAACAGCACAACTTGCACACCAAGAAAAAATTATCGGTTTTGATATGGGCGGCACCTCAACGGATGTTTCGCATTATGCCGGTGAACTGCAACGCAGCTATGAAACTGAAATTGCGGGTGTCTCGATGCGCGTGCCGATGCTTGATATTCATACCGTTGCCGCTGGTGGCGGTTCGATTATCTCCGGTCATCATGGTGAAGTTCGTGTTGGCCCAGAATCCGCCGGTGCCAATCCCGGACCTTGCGCTTATCGTCGCGGTGGCCCCTTGACGATTACAGACGCCAATCTGCTGCTTGGGCGGATTCAAAGTGACTATTTTCCGAGCGTGTTTGGCCCACAAGGCAATCAGCCCCTCGACGTAAGCGCCGTACAAAAGGCCTTCTTAGAGATGGCACAAAGTTTAAATATGCAAGCGGAAGTGTTAGCCGAAGGCGCAATTACCATCGCGATTGAGCACATGGCCGAAGCGGTGCAAAAAATCTCAACACAACGCGGTTATGACTTACAAGACTATACCTTAATCAGTTTTGGTGGCGCCGGTGGTCAACACGCCTGTGCGGTGGCCGAAAAACTGGGCATTAAAAAAATATTGCTGCACCCATACGCAGGGGTACTTTCGGCCTACGGCATCGGCTTGGCACAAACCTCGGTACTGCGCACGCACAGTTGCCAATGTCCGCTAGAAGAACTCGCTGAATTAACCCAACAGATCAACACCCACCAACGCTTGGCTGCTGAAGAGCTGCAACAGCAAAACCAAACAGTGCAACAGAACCAAGTCACATTACAACTGCATTATCAAGGAAGCAATACGCTACTCGATATTGCCTGGCAAGCGACTGTCCGCCCTGCCAAATATCGCGAACAATTCCAAAAGGCTCACCAGCGCCAGTTTGGCTTTATCCAAGACGCACCGATTATCGTGCAAAGTTTCACCGTGGAAGCCTTAGGACAAGCCCATCAAGCGCAGCCATTGAAGCACTTGATCCAAGCCCCTTGTTCACCGCTCAAGCAGATTCAAACCTTTTGCAATGGGATTTGGCAAGCAACCAATCTGTATCAACGAGAAGCCTTAGCGGTCGGGCAACAGATTTCTGGCCCAGCCTTGATTTTAGAAAGCACCGGCACGATTTATCTACCTCCTAACTGGTCAGCTCAGTGTCTCGATGATGGACAACTCGAGCTGTTACAGCAGGCGACTACTCGGCAGACAGCAGCCAAAACGCAAGATGATGAACCAGTCGACCCAGTGCAATTAGCTTTATACAATCACCGTTTTATGGCCATTGCCGAGCAGATGGGTGCGGTCTTGGCAAAAACGGCACATTCGGTAAACATCAAAGAACGCTTGGATTTTAGTTGTGCCCTATTCGACGCCCAAGGCCAACTGATTGCCAACGCGCCACACGTACCGGTGCACCTCGGCTCAATGGGCGAGTCGGTTAAAACCTTGATTGAACGCTATGGGGAGTCCTTGCAAGAAGGCGATGCCTATGCACTTAACAATCCGTATGCCGGAGGTACTCATCTGCCTGACATCACCGTAATCTCTCCGGTGTTTTTCGATGGCCGTTGCCAATTTTATGTTGCATCCAGAGGGCATCACGCAGATGTCGGCGGTCTAACGCCCGGCTCGATGCCGGCCAACAGCACGCATATTGAACAAGAAGGCGTCCTATTAGACTGCGTACCGGTATTACTGCAAGGCCAATTTCAACACGCCAATTTACAAAAAACTCTGCTACAAACGCGTTTTCCAGTGCGTAATGTGACGCAGAACTTATATGACTTGCAGGCACAAATCGCGGCGAACCAAACCGGCATGACTCAATTGCAACAACTCTGTGAACATGTCGGCTCAACAACGGTTAAACGTTATATGAATTTTGTGCTAGCGCATTCCGAAAAAGTGGTGAAAGCGCTACTACCAAAACTGCAAAGCGGCAAATTCTGCTACCTCACAGACCAAGGCACTCAAGTTTGTGTCCAGATAAACATTGATACGCAACGCCAAAAAGCAATCATCGACTTTAGCGGCACTAGCCCGCAACAACTCAACAACTTCAATGCCCCATTCGCCATTACTCGCGCCGCCGTGCTGTATGTGATTCGCACGCTCGTACAAGAACCGATTGCACTGAATGACGGCTTTCTCAGACCCATCGAAATTATTGTGCCGCCAAATAATCTGCTTAACCCAAGCTATCCGGCGGCCGTGGTAGCGGGTAATGTGGAAACCTCGCAGATGATTACCGATACGCTCTATGGTGCTTTACAAATTCAAGCCGCATCACAAGGAACAATGAATAACCTAACCTTTGGCAATGACACCTGGCAGTACTACGAAACCTTATGTGGCGGTACCGGAGCCGGAGCCAGCTATCATGGCGAAGATGCGGTACACAGTCACATGACCAACTCCAGACTGACCGATCCAGAAGTGCTTGAAACGCGTTATCCGGTGCGTTTAAAGCGCTTTGCGATTCGCCAAAACAGCGGCGGAAGCGGCAAATTTCATGGTGGTAACGGCTGCGAACGGCACATCGAATTTTTAGTGCCGATGACGGTTTCGGTACTGAGTAACCATCGCAAAACCGCGCCCTACGGACTGTTTGGCGGCCATGCAGGAAAGCTAGGACAACATGGTCGAAAACGCCGTGGTGCACCCAGCCCGCAATGGCTCAACAGCGCCTTTACACAAAAATTTTCAGTCGGCGATGAACTCTGGATGCACACCCCTGGCGGTGGCGGTTACGGCCTTCTAGAACACGAACCTGAGCAAAATTAAGCGCGCACTAAGGCGGCTTCTACTTGTTCACGTTTTGCTTTCCCCTGCAACTGCTCAACAAGGTAGAGCGCAAAATCCATCGCGGTTCCCGGACCGCGTGAAGTAATCACTTGTCCGTCTTGGACAATCGCATCCTTTAAATACTGCATCCCTGGCGCAGGATGGCGGTCAATCACACCGGGGTAACTGGTGGCTTGCTTGCCGTCCAGTATTCCTGCGTTTAACAATACTTTTGGTGCGGCGCAAATCGCCGCCACCAAGCCGCCCTCAGCCATCATCGTCTGCAGCATACTGCGCAAACGTAAATCGGCTTGGAGATAATCCGCCCCCGGCAAACCGCCCGGTAAAACAATTAAATCAAATTTCTGACCAATCACCTCATCCAGAGTTTGCTGTGCTATCAGCTGCATCCCTCGGCTGGCGGTAATAATGCGATTATCATCCAAACTGGCAGTCACCACCGCAATACCGCCACGCACCAATATGTCGGTTATCGTCACCGCTTCAAGTTCTTCACAACCTTGTGCCAAAGGCACCAATACTCGGCTCATCTGTTCCTCCAATATCAAACAAATCGCTCTCTTGTTTACCGACCATTAAGCAGACGCCACACAAGTTCCCATTCCCTTCAGCGTCCTCTTAATAAAAAAGCCACCGCTTTCATGAAAAGTCGGTGGCCTTATCGTCAGAAAATAAAGAGCAGATTATTTCAGCTGTTGCGCCAAAATCATGGTTTTGACCAAACGCATTGCCTCGTTTATTTCAAAATCTTTTTCCAAAATTTCGGCTGTCTCTTTGGTAATCCCATCCGTGGTGTCTTGCTTCGTCTCTACTCCATTAGCCTGTTTCTTTTCATCATCGCCTTCTAGGTGACCAGAAAGATCTTTCTCTTTAACACGCTCAATTTTAGTATCAACTTTTTCGACTTTCACTCGTTCAATTTCAACATCCGGCGCAATCCCTTCTGCCTGAATAGAACGCCCTGACGGCGTAAAATAACGTGCCGTCGTCATTTTCATCGCCGCACCATTATTCAGCTGCATTAAGGTTTGCACCGAACCTTTACCGAACGTATCTCGACCGGCAATCAACGCACGCTTCTGGTCTTGCAACGCACCGGCCACAATTTCTGAAGCCGATGCAGAACCTTCATTTACCAAGACCACAACCGGTTTACCATTAATGATATCGCCGCTTTCTGCCGAAAAGCGCATTTGTGAATTGCGGATACGCCCTTCGGTATAGACAATCAAACCGTCGTTTAAGAAAGCATCAGACACCTCAACTGCGGCCGTTAAAACACCACCCGGATTATTCCGCAAATCCAAAACCAGACCGTTTAACGGTTTACCGTTTTCTTGCTCTAAGGTTTTTACCGCAAGCTGTAAATCTTGGCCAGTACGCACTTGGAACTGACTGATACGCACATAACCAATGCCGTCTTTAAGCATACGCTGCTTAATACTTTTCACCTTAATAATGGCACGAGTTAATTCCATTTTTAGCGGCGCATCTTCACCTTTACGCACCACCGTTAGCTCTAACTTAGTCCCCGGTTTGCCACGCATGATTTTAACCGCGTCACTCAGCGTTTTACCTTTAACCGGCTCGGCGCCCAATTTTATAATCAAATCGCCAGCCTGTATTCCAGCTTCTTGCGCTGGGGTATCATCAATCGGCGAAATGACTTTAACAAAGCCATCTTCCATCCCCACTTCCATACCTAAACCGCCAAACTCACCACGCGTATGTTCTTCCATCGATTTGGCATCCACCGGTGGCAGGTAAGCTGAATGTGGATCAAGGCTAGAGAGCATGCCACTGATTGCACCTTCCAAAAGCTGCTTATCATCCACCTGGTCAACATAATCGGTAGAGATGCGTTCATAGACCTCAACAAAGGCACGTAGCTCTTGTAACGGAATGGTCTTGTTCTCGGGTGCCGATTGCGTTTCTTTATCAGCCCAAACATTCGTGCCAACAGCGATAAGCGCGCCGAGCACAACGCCAGAACTTACCCACATGACTTGTTTTACTTTTGAAATCGCCACAGGTTCTCCATTTATAAAATTGCGGTGAATCTTTCCTTTATAAGGTTTTCGTGAGGACTATTCAAGTTAGATTCACTTTTTAGCCCAAATTTTTTTAACATCTCATAAAAATTCCTTTAGGTGACACCCAGCCAAGTTTTCTTTAGAATTGACACGGAAAATTTACAGAATATCGTTATATAGTGAAGAAGTGGTTAAAATGAGTTTAGATGACATTCCATTCGCAATGAAAGAAGAAAACATACAAAAAGCCTCAAAAGCGCTAAAAGCGATGGGCCACCCACTAAGATTAAAAATTCTTTGCGTCATTGGGGATAATGAATTACCGGTGATGGAAATTGTTAAACAGGTGGGCACCACGCAAAGCAATATTTCACAACATATTGATATTTTACGCGAAAAAGAGATTATTACCTCTCGCAGGGAAGGCAGCAAAATCCTTTGTAAGGTTCGTGACCGCGAAATTCTTACCTTAATGGAAACCATGCAACACACTTTCTGCCCTGCCAAACACTGATTGATTCAGTGCGCACTTAATGCCGAAATTCCGTTAACAAACCGTCAATTTCGGCATAATTTTTATTGGCGTTAAAAGCAGAAAATTAGTTCAATTTTCACTCAAATCAAAAGCGTCGATACCCATTCTGGTAAACCTAGCTCAAGCAACCCATCGAATTATTCGCTAAAAAACGTGAATTTCTTGCCGCGGTCAAAAATAATAAAAAATAAATATTACGCTCGCACAGAGTTTAGGCTCAAACGGGTTTCAAATTGAGTGCGTTCAACCGCTAACTGGCGCATGCCCATCTCTTGCTGAACAACACTTGCAAAATCATTCTGATTAACCGATTGATTGTTCGCAGGTGAAATTCGATTATATGAATCACTTGAATTATCTGTCGCTTGCGTTTGATTTTCCGCATCCGCTCTGGATTCAGGTGCGTCTGCCTGCTCGGTTCGCTGCTCAGCAATTTGCGCACGCGCTTCTGTCATCATTTGCGCCGCCGCACTGGCCACGCGCAAATCTTGCGTTGAAGGTTGCGCCGGAGCTAATGCCGCGCTCTGCACAACCATCGCTTTTTGCAGCGTTGCCTCCGGATCATTTGCAATCGGCGAGGTATCAATGCCAACTTCACCACCGACAGCGTAACGCTTACCGTCAGGGCCTGTTTGATAACTAAAACTGGCACCACTGGTCGCATACTGACCGGCAGCGGATAAATGCGCCTGTTCATGCACGCGGACTTCTCTGTCACGGGCTTTTAGTTGACTAATAACCTGCTCAACTTGCTGCTGTGCCGAAAGTTCTTCTTGCGAAGGCGGTGAAGCCTCAGTGGAGGATGTGGTCGATGACGCACTGCTTGACGAGTTGACCGTGTTGGCCAATGGAATGGTACGACTGGGAATGGCGTTCAGAGTTTCGCTGTTTTGCGGCGTAATACGCTGGACACCGAGCTCTTTTGACGAGTCTTGAGAAATGCGATTCGTCTCTGCAGCCGCAACCCGCGGTACCATCACCGTTGGTTGCGAAGCCATAATAGACGCACCAATCGTCATCGCCATAATCACCAAAAACCTTAATTATCAAATAATTACTGGGGAATTACTGTTCAATTAATTATAAATGACTCGCGGCTATGGCGACAAACATATTTTTTTATCACCAACTCAATAAGCGTTATCGTGAATAATTCCTTTTAAAAAGGTAAGCAAGAAAATTTTAAGATCCAACCAAAGAGACCATGTACGAATGTAATGTAAATCAAATTCGACACGCTTTTCCATCTTCTCTAGTTGCTCGGTCTGACCACGGAAACCATTGACCTGTGCCAATCCGGTAATACCGGGTTTCACCATATGGCGCTGCATATATTTTGGCACTAGATTACGATAAAACTCATTGTGTTCCGCGGCATGAGGTCGCGGACCGACTATCGACATTTCCCCACGCAGCACATTAAAAAATTGCGGCAGTTCATCCAAACTAGTGCGACGCAGCCATTTTCCAAAACGAGTCACTCTACGGTCATTCTTAGTGGCTTGCACCATCAGCGATTGGTCACTGTCGACATACATCGTACGAAATTTATAAACAGTAATTGGGCGACCATTCAGTCCATATCGAACCTGTTGATAGACAATAGGGCCATTGGATGTTAAACGAATTAACAATGCAATAAACAGCATCACCGGAGCGCTAACCATAATTGCAAACAAGGACAATAAAATATCTTCGATGCGTTTAATAAACAAATTCGTCATCGAATTTAAGGGCGTATCGTAAACACTGATTACTGGCAGACCAAAAAAGTCATGCCAGCTTGCATTCAGCAGATCAAAAGAAAACAAATTTGGAACAAATTTAACCACAACAGAACTGTTGGCCAAACTATCTAGCACTTCTCGAATACGTGGCTCCGAAGAAACAGGTAAACAGATAAAAACCTCATTACATTCCAGTTCAGCTAACTTTAGAGCGATATCGTCCAAGTTAGAAAGTACCGGTAAGGACTCAATATGCTGATTAATCAGCGCTTTATCATCATCAAAAAAAGCAACCAAATTGACCGCATAAAGAAGCGACTGTTGAATATTTTGCGCCACTAAGCGACCAACCTTACCAGCCCCTAAAATAGCGACTCTGCGTCGCTGATTACCACGCCGATTTAATTTTTGAAGAAAATGATAAACAAGGTAGCGGTAAAACCACAATAAAACGGGGATAGCCAGTAGAAGCGAATAATAAACAGCGTTATTAAATTGGGTTTGATCAACAATAAAAAACTGAATTAAAACGGTGATTAACCAAGACTTAATCACCAGTTTTTCAAACCCCTTTTGATACCAAAGGTCGGTTGAACGATACAGCCCGGTTAATTGCGAGACCAAAACAAATAAAGCACCCAACATTAAAGCCAAATCAATGGCCGCTTGGCTTACTGTTTCGTCAGCATAAAACCATAAAAAAGCAAAATAGACACTTGCCGCAGGCAGTACAAAATCCATGCATCTCTGCAACCAGTAAAACACCTCAATGTCTTTTTTTACCATACCAGCGCTCTACAGAGATACCTTATCTTGGTTATTGAAAACCCACTTAGCAAGCCGTTATTCTTCGTTAAACGCCTTCGCAAACATATCTTTAAACGGCTTAACGAAATAAGCAAGCAGCGTTCGTTCACCGATTTTGATCATGGTCTCCGCAGGCATACCTGGCAAGAGAAAGATTCCATCGTCTTCCATCTGTTTAACTCCAGCTGGCGTAATCACTACTCGCGCTTCAAAGTACTCCAAATCAGAACGTTCATCGACAAACTTATCGGCTGAAAGATAAACCACCTCGCCTTCCACAACCTTAGTTACTTGCGTATTAAAGGCAGAAAAACGCACATCGGCTCTTAAACCAACATAAACCTTGTCAATATCCGTCGGCATTACCTTTGCTTTCACCGCATAATTGCGAGTACTCGGAACAATTTCCATCAACGTCTGTCCAGAAGAGATAACCTCACCTGCAGTATAAATACTCAAGCCATTCACCGTACCTGCAATCGGCGAAGTAATTTCAACGCGCTCTAAACGATCCAGCAACGCAATTTTACGGGACTCAAGATCCGCTTTTTCACCTTGCACATCACGTAACTGCGAAACCACCTCCTCTAAGAATTTGCGCTTACGTAGCACCATTTCAGATTCAGTTTCACTAATTTGAACTTTCAAACGTGCAATTTCAGAACCATTGGTTTCTTTTTCGCCTTTTAAACGAGACAGTTCACGCTGCATCTCTTGCAAGCGAATTTTATCGGCAAACTGCTCTCTAAAAAGTGCTTCCCAATCTTTTACTTCCGCCTGATATGACGCAATCCGCTCTTCTAAAGTATTATTTTGAGAATCCAAACCATTAATTTGCTCACGCAAAGCATCAATGCGTTGTCGGTAAATACGCAACTCACTATTCAACGCTTTTCTACGCGCTTGAAAAAACTCCTCTTGACCTTGCAGTACTTCTTTAATCTGCTCGCTCTGCTTAGCTTTTGACAAAGCATCTGGGAAAACAATCCTAGATTTGTCTTTTCGTTCTGCTTGCAAACGCGCTTCAGAGCCCATCAATTCAATTAAGCGACCATTGATAACATCCAATTCAGCCTGTGCCTGCGTCGGTGATAAACGAAGCAAAACTTGTCCCTGCTCCACATTGTCACCGTCTTTAACTAAAACATCTTGAACAATACCGCCTTCATAATGCTGGACCACTCGGTTATTGGAAGTCACAATCACTTCGCCTGGAGCAACAGCTGCACTATCTAAAGGCGCCTTTGCCGCCCAACCACCAAACAGACCAAACGTAACAAACAGCACCAACAAACCCAAACGAGTATAGCCACGGTGTTCGGTCTTAATTTGCGGAATATCCTTACGTTCTTCAGCTTTGAAAGAGGTCATCTCCTCTTTCTGAATAAATTCACCTTGCACGCTTTTCGTTTGGCTTTTTTCTACCAAAGCCTGTGCTTGACCTTCAATCGGTTTTTCTGACATCTGAAGCCTTCAAATGGTTAAGTTAGAGAAGCACGGAATAAACCCAGCTGATTTAAAGGAAAGCCCGATAGACAATGTCAATAAGGGCAAATTCACTGTTAGACTTTACGTCCTACATTCCTCACTAAAATCAATTAAAGCCTATTCTGTGCTTCTTTAGATTAAAAAAGTGCACCGCACTCAAAAGACGTTAATCAACCGCATCACACAATACGATTAACGTCAATTCAGGTTCATTTCAACGAAATTTGACCTGACTGTAACGCCGTCAAGACTTCATCTCTAGGGCCAAATCCTCTTAACTGGCCCTCAGCCATTAACAAAATCTTATCAACGTGTTTCAAAATCTGCTTACGATGAGAAATGATCACCGTAGTCGTTCCTAATGCTTTTAAAGTTTGTAAGGCACTCGCTAAAGCTTGTTCGCCTTGGTCATCCAAATTCGAGTTTGGCTCATCCAGAATCACCAGCTTCGGTCGATTATACAAAGCGCGGGCCAAACCAATACGCTGACGCTGTCCGCCGGAAAGACCCGCATTGCCCATTAACCGAGTGTCATAGCCTTGCGGCAGGCGTAACACCATTTCATGAACACCGGCAATCTTAGCGGCTTCAACCACCTTTTGAGGATCCAACTCGCCAAAACGCGCAATGTTTTCGCTCACCGTACCATCAAATAACTCAATATCCTGCGGCAAATACCCAATATGGCGCCCTAACTGGTCTTTATCCCACGCATGAATGTCTGCTGCATCCAACCTGACTTTACCGCCGATCAAAGGCCAAACACCCAACAACGCGCGTGCAAGCGAAGACTTACCGGCACCACTTGGGCCAACAATCGCCACCATATCCCCTTTGAGCAACTCAAAAGAGACTCCACGCACCACAGGAACTTGTCCGCCTGGCGGGACGATTACCAAATTCTGAGCCTCCAAATTGCCTTCAGGATCGGGTAAAGCCATCGGCTTATCTTTAACCGGATACTTACTAAACAACTCATTCAACCGACCGTAAGCACTGCGCGCCGCACCAAAACCTCGCCAAGAACCAATCATTAAATCAATCGGAGCCAAAGCTCGCCCGAGCAGAATGGAACCGGCAATCATCATTCCCGGCGTTACCTCATTTTGAATAGCAAGCCAGCCGCCCAAGCCCAAAATTAAAGACTGGAATAGCAAACGTAAATTTTTAGAGATGTTAGACAACACACTGGCGCGGTCACTGGCATCCGATTGCTTCGACAAAAAGCTAAGATGCTTTTGAAACCATCGCTCACGCAAGCTAGGCTCCATCCCCATCGCCGCAACCACCTCAGCATTTTTAAGTGAGGCTCCGGCAAAGTTGCTCGATTGAATGCTCTCAATATTGGCTTCTGCCAACAGTTTTTTGGTTGAATACTCATTTGCTAATGCCAACGAAATTAACACCACTACAGCAAAAATCGCAAACACACCAAAATAAGGATGGAATAAAAACAGAATCGCAATATAGATTGGCACCCAGGGCGAATCAAAAAATGCAAACAAACCATTGCCAGTTAAAAACTGACGCACATTTGTCAAATCAGAAATCGGTTGCGCCGTAGCTTGCCCAGGCTCATTAACAGAACGCTTAAACATCGCCGAGAACAGATTTTCATTCAAATACGTATCCAGTTTATTACCGACACGGATCAAAATTCTTGAACGAATAAACTCTAAAATTCCCATCGTGATAAACAAAATCACCACAATCAAGGTCAGCATATACAGCGTATCTTCACTGCGACTGGTTATAACACGGTCATACAGCTGCAACATATACAATGCCGGTACTAGCATCAATAGGTTGATAAACAAACTAAAAAACCCTGCCGACATAAACGCACTACGCGCACTGCCTAGGGCTTTCTGTATTTCCGTTTTTTTAGGATCTTGCATTCTGCATCCAATAACTATTTTTTAAATTTACGAACCATAAAATATAAGGGAATACTCCCCCGAAAGACGAGACTAGCGCAAAGAAACCACTGAAAAGTCTTTTTCTAAATACGCAGCAATGGTGGCACTATCGAGACGACCAATTAAATATAAAAACTCAAACTGCGCTAGCAGATTGTCATAGATTTCATTCGTTAATTGGCGACGACTATCGTATACCCGTGACTTCGCCTCAAGTACATCAAAGACACCACGCAATCCATAACTCAATCCCTTTTGCGCGGCATCCAAATAAGCGCGACTGGAATCAATGGTCTCATTTAACGCATTAATTCGCTTCAAATTACCGTCCATACGTGCAATCGTCTCTTCAAGCTTAACTTGCAAAAACTGTTTACGATCTTGCAACTGGTAACGACTACTTTCCAATAAAGCGCGCGACTGGGTAACCCGAGAATCCGTATCTCCGCCATCATAAAGCGGCACACTAAGCTCTATCTGTAAACGCTTACTGCCTTCAATCGAGGTCTCTAAACTATCACTTTTTGTCACCTCAGCGCGAAGAGCGACTTCCGGATAATAGCCAGACTTAGCAACGTCAACATCCATTTTCGCCAAACGCGCTTGCTGCTGAACCAATAACAAACTAGGATGATTGTTAAACGATGTCTCTAACCAATAACGATGTCCAAGAATCTCTTTAGAACGCTGCCATAAATTCTCATCAATCGCTTGTACCGATTCTACAGGTGCCCCAAGTAAACGGTGTAAGCGCACCTTGCGTATCCGCATATCATTTTCAATCTGCGCCGCTTTAGATTGCAGAATGTCATAACTCGATTCTGCTTCTAACATATCCATTTTGGTCGCCAAACCACGATTCAACAGCGCCTGTAAACGCTCAACCTTAATCACATGGTCTTCAAGTTCCAACTGCGAAATTGAAAACAACTTAAGATATTTTAAGTAATCCAAATAAACTTCGACCAGCTCCAAAATCTTGCCGTCTTTGTCCAATTCAAATTGCGTCCCCGCTGCATCCACCCCTAAATAGGCGCGTTCCACACCAAGATCATTGCGCTTGGAATAAAGAGACTGAACTAAAGAGACGGTGGCACGATTATACGTATCCATCACACCGGATACCCCATTAATATCAAAGTCGCCACGACCATAGTTGCCGTTTAAACGAATATTCGGACGGTTTTTTGCCTCGGCTTGATTGATTTGCTGGCTGTCCGCTTCTAATCGGTACGATTTCGCTAAAAGCTCAGCATTTTGCGACAAAGTAATATCAACCGTTTCCGGTAAACTTATATTCTGTAACGGAATCTCTGCATACGCTGAATGCCATCCCGAAAACGTCAAAAAACCAACTGCAAACAGAGTCTGAATCTTCATAAATAACCTATTTTTTATCTGATGTCGCATTAAAATTTCAAAACATCAGTATCATCGTCATCAAACATTTTTTGCAAATCCACCTCAGCTTTAACACCTTGGTTTAGCTTAGCAAACACCTCAACCGCCTGAGACAAACGCGGCAATAAATGCGCATTCAGCAAATTACTGTAAATTAATGGCAAAGCCCCAGCATCACGCAATTCAAGTAAATCTTGTGCGCTTAAGGCATTCAACTTCTGCTCATCGATTTGCAATAAATCAGCGCGTGCTGGAACATCAACGGTTTCAGGCAATTCAAACCGAATCGGTTTGAATAACTGCAGTTTCGCCAAAAGTTGCAAAGCCTTTTGCATCTGTTCAAACCGAGCGTTTAACTTAACTAAAAATTCCTGAAGTTGTTTACCTTTTGCGGTTAACGCACCCTGCGCATCCACAATCGCATCACCATGGTGTTTTGCAAAATCAGCTTCTTCTGCAACCACCAAAGACATTTTACCGTCTGAAAGCTTCGCCAATTGAAAAGGATAACGACGCAAAACCGCCGGAACATACGGCAATAAAAACTTCCCATTACCCGGGTGTACCAAGGCATTATTCGCCGCTATAAAATGAGTAGGGATACCAAATTCAATACGCCCTGATACGTGTCTAAAACAGATAGGGAAAAGACCATTTAGCTTGGTAATTTCTTCATAACTTAACGGTAAAAAATCCAACATCGCCGCAAATTTAAAAGGTTGCTTTGCAGCGTAACCAAATTCACGGTGTTTTTCCGAACTAACGGCAATAAAACCCAAAAGACTCTCCTTAGTTACGCTTACAGCGCATAGACAAACCTAACGACCATAATCATCCGCGACACGAATAATATCATCCTCACCGGTGTATTCACCTACCTGCACTTCTACCATGACCAAGTTTACTTTGCCTTGATTTTCCAATCGATGCAGGTTACCCATTTGTATATAGGTCGATTCGTTCGGTTTCAAGAGAAAACTCTCATTCTCAATCGTGACCAATGCTGTACCGGAAACCACCACCCAATGTTCGCTACGATGCAGATGCTTTTGCAATGACAATTTACACCCCGGTTTTACCGTAAGACGCTTTACTTTGTATTTATCGCCAAACGCCAAAACCTCATAAGAACCCCAAGGACGATACACCAAATCGTGATGCTCAACCAACTGTGGTTTCAAGCTTTTAACCTGTTGAGCGACTTGCTTAACTTTTTGCGAACTGCCTTTTTTTGAAATCAACAAAGCATCGCTGGTATCAACAACAAGCAAGTCTTCGATATCAACAAACGCAACTTGACGACCATGTCCAACCAACAAATTATTTTTGGAATCAATGCTAATCAGTTTTGGCTGATGCGCTGAATAATTTAACACTGCATTATTACTGGCATCCCGCTCTGCAACCTCATCATACAAGGCATCAAAACTGCCGAGATCCGACCAACCAATATCACAAGGCACAACCTTAACTTTATTAGATTTTTCCATCACAGCGTAATCAATGCTTATGTCAGGAATCGCCTGCATTAACTCGGGTGCCACTCGATAATGAATATCATCATGTTCAATATTCTGCACTGCGCGTTGACACGCCGCAAATAGCTCTGGAGAACAGGCTTTCAACTCATCCAAAAAAGTCCCAACTTGAAAACAGAACATACCGGAATTCCAGTAATAATTGCCCTGTTGCAAAAACGTCTCAGCAACAGCCAATGACGGTTTTTCTTTAAAAGAAAGTACGTCATTACCGTCGGCTTCAATATAACCAAACCCAGTTTCTGGATAACTTGGCTGAATGCCAAAAGTCACTAAAGCCCCTTCATCCGCCAAAGCTTCCGCCTTGAGTACCGCTTTTTGATATGCCGCAGAATCTTTAATTACATGATCTGCAGAAGACACCAGAACCGTTTCATTTTTAGGCAACAACATACACGCCATCGCAATCGCAGGAGCGGTATTTCTGCCCATCGGTTCTAATAAAAAGTAGGCGGAACTGGCGTTAATTTGCCCTAATTGGTCGAGTGCCAAAAAATACTGGTCTTGACCAGAAACAATAAACGTATCGGAACAAATCGAACTGTTGCGCAAAACCGTTTCTTGAAACAAAGACTTTTGATCAAACAAACGCACAAACTGTTTTGGAAGCTGGGCACGGCTTAACGGCCACAAGCGTGAACCGACACCACCACACATAAGAATATTAATCATAGAACGACATAAATCGGCCAGAAAAGGCGTCAAACCTAAGTAAAATCAGGCAAACAATTTACCACAAAACCACTTTTAAGATTAAGTAATTATAGCTACCAACTCGCTTTCTAAAGACAAAAATACTCATCGCCAATGAACAAAAAACTTAGCAGATAAAAAACTTACTTGAAGCAAAGGGATAATGCAACCTTGCATTATCAATGGCAATGATGGCCACAAAAAAATACGTATCTTAAAACAAAAAACCCCAGCGTCAATCTGCTAGGGCTTGAGATATGGTGCCGACAGAGGGACTTGAACCCCCAACCTACTGATTACAAATCAGTTGCACTACCAGTTGTGCTATGTCGGCTTCAGGCGCAAATTATAACGTATTTTTTTACCTTTAATGCAAATTTAAACGCATAAGCGGAACTCAGAAAACCACCTAAATCAGCCATTATCTTGCCAATTTTCTTCCAGCACTTTTAAACCAAGAGAAAAGTAGATTTCCTCACTATTTCTGACTGCATTACCTCTTAAAAAACGGCTTACCGACACGTTGAATATGCTCGATTAAATCAGGGTTGTCGATTTGTGAGTACAAAGATAAATCCACCTGATAAGGCAACAGTAAGTCGTCCAACTCACTCTCTAGCCGAGTAAAGGTTGACCAGTCCAAATCACCGACAATGGTTAAATCAATGTCTGAAGACGCTCGATAAGTACCTTTTGCTCTGGAACCATAAAGAATGACTTTTTCGATTTGCGGGTAGTTTGCAAACACCGCTTGGTACTGTGCAAGATCTTCTACCGATAAACCAAATGTCTGTGGTTTAGAATTCATCTTGTATTTGCTGCTGTTTGGTTTTGAAGGTTTGAAAAAACTCAGCAAACAAAACCGCATAACGATTCTGTAGGTTCTCTAGAATTTGCATTGCGGTTTCTTCATTATAGGTATGCACGGTGCGGTTACGATCTTGCAACATGGCCAACCATGCATGACCATCGGAAATCAATTCTCGTTTAAAGCCCTCTCGAATCGCATCTCTTGAACCAGAAATGGTTTCAGCTCCCTGCCAAATCAAATAATCACGCAAAACATTCCAAGCCAACTCGTAAGTAAACTCAAACGCTTGAATAGCCCCTTGTTTTTCGATATTCGACAAGGGCCTTTCTTCCATTAAGGCTAATGCTTCCACTAACTGAGCATAAGCTTTTTTGAAGTGATTAAACCGTTGTGACCAGCGAATGTCTTCCATAAAAGCTCCAAGTTTACAAAATATCGCAAAGGAAATTGTCGCACATAAAGACAATCACATCCTCAAAAACACAAAACCCCGGCATGAGTAGCCAGGGTTTGAATGGGTGCCGACATCAAGACTTGAATTTGAAATCGACGGATTACAAATTCCGTTGTCACGACCCATTGTACTATGTCGACTTTGAGGCAAAATTATACAAGATTATTTTGCGTTTAGCTCTGCTTTTAGGGCTTGACCGTAGGCCACACGTGCCATGTTCGCCATTGCTAGTTCAGCTTGCAGTGCGGTGAGTTTTTGGTCGGTTAGACGTAGCATGCCGATTTGTTTTTTAGCGTCTTCTGAGAAGTCTTCTGTATTGTATTTTTTGCCGTCAATCGTGACCACATCTTTCTTTTTGTTCGCCGAAGCTTCTTTCTCTGGCAGGTTTTGAGCAAGACCACGAGCGTAGGCGTTACGTGCGGTTTGTGCGAGTGCCATTTTAGATTGCAGCTGGGCGATTTCTTGGTCTGCCACACGCATGGAGCCAAGTTGGGCACGTGCGTTGTCGCTGAGTGATTCTAGGTCGTATTCTTTGCCATCAATGGTGATGTTCGCCATGAGTTTTCCTTTGATTATTTTTTTGATTAATTTACTTATTAAAACCTATTAGGGTCTTTTCTAAATAAGGACTTATACGGGCTTTTCAAGGCTTTGAGCAGAGAAAAACCAAATCGTTATGTAGAAAAAACCCCCAACCGAGGTTGAGGGTTTATTTGCGTTAACCGCAAGCCACCTTACGGTGACTTTTGGCATCTCTAACTAGGTTAGGGATTAAGCTGCAACAACAGCTGCGTATGGATCATCTGCTACACCCAATGCCACAATATCGTTACCAGCGATATCTTCTACAGCGCCAGCGGCAAAAGCTACATCCATAGAATCACCAACTTGAATATCGTAAGTTGTATCGATTTGCAACTGATTACCATTGATAACTACAGTGCTTCCCGCAACGGTAACTTGAACACCATTTGCAAACAAGGTGATTAACGATGTGTCGATATTACCAATGTTGTCATTGAATTCGACAATAACATTATCATTTGTTGCTGATGATGCTGCGTTAGTGTTTGTTGCAAGCGGTGCAGTTGAATCTTCTGTCCAAGCCATAGCGTTGTTTGAGCCAGCTAAGCTAGTATTGCCCGCTACGTCTGTTTGACGTACCTGAACGTCACCAATGTTATAAGTGGTGTCATCCGCTAGGTTGAAAGAAGTACCCGTCCCAGCAGTGAAGTTCGATCCACCATCAAGAGAGTATTCCCAAGTAGCGCCTGCTTCTAAAGCAGATACATTAACAACGTTGTCAGATGTAATACCGTCAGCAGCTGATGAACCAGTATCGCTGTTTAGAGCAATTGTTGGTGCAGCTGGGTTAGTCGAATCTTCTGTCCAAGCCATAGCGTTTGAGCCAGCTAAGCTAGTGTTGCCTGCTACGTCTGTTTGACGTACCTGAACGTCACCAATGTTATAAGTGGTGTCATCCGCTAGGTTGAAAGAAGTACCCGTCCCAGCAGTGAAGTTCGATCCACCATCAAGAGAGTATTCCCAAGTAGCGCCTGCTTCTAAAGCAGATACATTAACAACGTTGCCAGATGTAATACCGTCAACAGCTGATGAACCAGTATCGCTGTTTAGAGCAATTGTTGGTGCAGCTGGGTCGGTAGAGTCTTCAACAAACACTGAAGTGTTTAGACCTTCCAAACCAGTATTACCCGCTACATCCGTTTGCTTAATTCGGATATCACCAATGTTATAAGTGGTGTCATCCGCTAGGTTGAAAGAAGTACCCGTCCCAGCAGTGAAGTTCAATCCACCATCAAGAGAGTATTCCCAAGTAGCGCCTGCTTCTAGACTAGTTACATTAACAACGTTGTCAGATGTAATACCGTCAACAGCTGATGAACCAGTATCGCTGTTTAGAGCAATTGTTGGTGCAGCTGGGTTAGTCGAATCTTCTGTCCAAGCAATAGCGTTGTTTGAGCCAGCTAAGCTAGTATTGCCCGCTACGTCTGTTTGACGTACCTGAACGTCACCAATGTTATAAGTGGTGTCATCCGCTAGGTTGAAAGAAGTACCCGTCCCAGCAGTGAAGTTCGATCCACCATCAAGAGAGTATTCCCAAGTAGCGCCTGCTTCTAAAGCAGATACATTAACAACGTTGTCAGATGTAATACCGTCAGCAGCTGATGAACCAGTATCGCTGTTTAGAGCAATTGTTGGTGCAGCTGGGTTAGTCGAATCTTCTGTCCAAGCCATAGCGTTTGAGCCAGCTAAGCTAGTGTTGCCTGCTACGTCTGTTTGACGTACCTGAACTGTACCCATTGCATAAGCAGTGTCATTCGTTAGGTTGAAAGAAGTACCTGTTCCAGCAGTGAAGGTAGCACCATTATCAAGAGAGTATTCCCAAGTAGCGCCTGCTTCTAAACCAGATACATTGACAACGTTGTCAGATGTAATACCGTCAAAAGCTGATGAACCAGTATCGCTGTTTAGAGCAATTGTTGGAGTTGCCACGGTAAAATCGGCCGCAATTACATCATTTGTTGCAGTATTACCAGTGTTATCACCTGTAAGCGCTGTTACACCATCAAGCTTGATCTGTAGATCGTCAGCGTTTAGCGTACCGTCGTTGTTGATATCAACCCATAGTGTGTTGTTATCCGTCTGGAATACATAGTCAATTAACGCATCACCTTGAGTGGTTGCACCTTGTGCTGACGCGAAGTCTGCTTGGTTACCAGCGAAGTTCAGTGTAAGACCGCTTAAAATACCTGAGTTAACAACGATTTGGTCACCTACAACACCAGCAGTGATACCAGCAAAGTCTGTGATTGTATCGGTGTTCGTTGCAGAAGATTCCGCTACCGCTGCATAAGTAAACTGATCGTTACCAGCACCGCCAGTAAGGGTATCAGCACCTAGACCACCATAGATAGTGTCATTTCCAGCACCACCATCAACGGTATCAGCATTTGCTGTCGCGTAGATTGTGTCTGCACCGATAGAACCGGTTACATTTACAGTACCATTCGTTGCAACAGCAGAAGCATCAATCGTTGCAGATGGGTTTGTTGTAACTTGAGCGGCATTCGTGTAACCAACCATGTCCGCAGCGCTGATATTCAATGAACCGTTAGTTGCAATGTTGTTTGCGCCCAGGATAACTGTGGTGCTTTCAACTGCTGCAACACCAGCTACATTTGTGGTTGCATCTGACGTAATAGATACGTTTTCAACAGCAGTCATGCCTGTAAGATTTGCCGTACCATTCGCCGCTTCAATTTGAACCGTATCAGAACCTGTACCACCTGTGATGGTGTCACCGTTGTAATCGCCATCTTGTGCAAAAATAGTCATTGCACCTTTAGCATTGGTTGCGTCAACCGTATCAACACCATCCGCAGATAGGTCAATGGTTAGTGCGTTTGTGAAACCTTCACCAATATTAATGCTGTCATTAGCTGAACCGCCGATAACAGTCTCTAGACCCGCTGCATTGGCAATTGAGTTAACAGAAACGGTATTCGCTGCGTTAGCAAGTTGTAGATTTTCAACACCAGACCAGTTGTTGTACGTAAGCGTCCGGCAATCACCGGTTGCTAGGTTGCCAATTGTGCGGTAGGAGTTGGTCGATTTGACTGGCTTTATGGGTGGGCAAGCGTTCAAGCACGTCTTTGAGATAGGCGTAAGGATCCAGGCCGTTATTCTTGGCCGATTGAATCAAGCTCATAATATTCGCCGCACGTTGACCACTGCGCAGACTGCCGGCAAACAGCCAATTCTTGCGACCTAACGCCCAAGGTCGGATTTGATTTTCCACCCAGTTATTATCGATGGGCAGGCGGCCATCTCCGAGGTATCGGCTTAAGGCATCCCAACGTTTCAGGCTATAGTGAATCACTTTTTCCGTTGCCCCACCTTTGGGCACTTTTTCTCGATGGACCTGCAGCCATTTGAGCAGCAAGTCCATAATCGGTTTGGATTTTTGCTGCCGAATGGTCTGTCGTTCCTCTGGGGCTAAGGGTTGAATCTCTTTTTCAATCGCGTAAAGTTGCCCCATTAGTTCAATGGCTTGAATGGCAATCGTGCTTTTGCCGCTTTCATGCAGTTCCACGAACTTACGACGGGCATGCGCCATGCAACCGACTTCGGTCACGCCTTGTTTAAAACTGGCTTTGTACCCAGGATAGTCATCACACACCAGTGCGCCTTTCCAGTCTTGCAGCACTTCTCGTGCAAACTTGCCGTTTCGTCCTTCACTAAAGTGGTAATACACCGCCTTATGTTGTGCATTGGCTGGATTGGTGTAGGCCCACAGATAGGCTTTATGGGTTTTCTTATTCCCCGGCTTGAGCATGGGCACTGGGGTTTCATCGGCGTGCAAGACCGGTTGCGTCAGCAAAAAGTCTTTGAGTGCTTGAGCCACCGGTTCAAGTTGAACACCACAGACGCCGACCCATTCGGCTAAAGTGGAACTGGGTAATTTAACACCGGCCCGTTCAAAGATCTGAGCTTGACGATACAGCGGTAAGTGATCAGCGTATTTGGCGATGAGCAGATGTGCGAGTAACCCAGAGGTTGGCAGACCTTTGTCAATGATTTGTGGGGGCATCGGTTTTTGAATCAGAGTTTCACAGGCATCGCACGCCCATTTGGAGCGAATATGACGTTCCACTTGAAACGTCCCGGGCAGATAATCCAGCTTCTCACTGACGTCTTCACCAATATGGCGTAATTGACAGCCACATGAACAGGTGGTGGATTCGGGATCATGACGGATGTCAAGACGAGGTAGGTTTTCGGGTAGCGGCTGACGCTTAGGTTTTTTCTTTGGTTGCGCTGTGTCGGTTTTGTCTCTAAGCGCATCCAGTTCCGATTCAATCGCCGCAATGTCGGCATCGGTCACTTCATCCAACAGTGTCATCTGTAAGGCGCTGATCTGTTCACTTTTGTGTGAGAATTTTAAACGTCTGAGATAGGCTAACTCATAGGTGAGTTGATCGATTTTTAGGGTCTTGTGCTGAATCTCTTTGGCATTGGCCGCAATGCGTTGGTCTTTTTCTTGAAGACGAGCTTCTTGAGTCTCGACCTGAATGAATAACTGCGCCGCCAGTGTTCGTAACTGGTCGGCAGAGAGTTGATGGAGGTTTGGCATTGTTTTCATGCCGCGGATTATAAAGACTAACTCAGTGATAAGGAAGTCTCGAGCCGTTGCCAAGGCAAGCCTTGCACCAGAGCCAGACATTGTTCAGGTGAGAGTGTCACGGAATCGCCGCGCCACAGCTCAGCCCAATGGAATTTACCTTGATTCAAACGTCGAGCACACAGCCAGATGCCTAAGCCATCGTGGATCAGTATCTTCATTCGATTGCCACGCTTATTGGCAAACAGATACGCATGATGGGGCTTGGCCTCACCAAACACGGCAATGACACGAGCTAATGCGGTATCGGGTCCTGCACGCATATCCATGGGTTCAGTCGCCAGCCAATAATGATCAATGCGAATCATGACTGCACCGACTTGACAAAGGCGCTTAATTTGGCCAATTCTGTGACAGGCCAGTGCACAGCAATCTTGCCTTGAGGTGCAGGCAGTTCGACCAAGAGCGTTTGAGGCGATGACGGCGGCAGATCGTTCAAGACCAGCGGAATAAATGCCGCTTGGGAAGCATGGCGTTTTTTAAGCTGACGCTTCCAGTTCTGTATTTGATTGGCATTGATGCCGTAGTCTCGAGCCACTTGTGCAATCGAGGTGTTAGGGTCCTCGCAAGCGGTCAAAACCTGCTGTTTGAATTCCCGTGAGTAGCGACGGCGAATCTTTTTGACTGTGGGAAGCGTTGATAGTGTGTCTGTCATAATAAGTGCCCATTTAAAATACGTGGGCACCTAATTATTCACAGATAAGTGTGGTTGGTAAGAGGTGTTTACCGGACGGTTACTGTTGTACACCTGATCGTTAAGTGTCACACCTACTTGCATTGCAACGGTATCGTTACCATCACCACCGATTACGGTATCCGCAGAAGTCAGACCTTCTGTTGCCGGAGTTGTACCGAACGTGAAGTTGAAAGTATCATCACCCTCACCACCGTCTAGCGTATCTACACCTTGACCTGCTGTGATTGCATCATTACCTGCACCACCGAATACAGTGTCATCACCTGTACCAGCGAAAACCGTATCGTTACCTGCACCCGCCATGATCATGTCATCGCCGTTTGAAGCATTGATGGTATCAGCTTGTTCAGTGGTTGTAATGGTTGAAGAGTTTAACGCTGCTTGAACAGTAAATACGTTATCACCAACAGTTGTTACACCAGCAGTCGGGTCAATATCTGTACCCGCTAGCGTATTCAATGCAGACGCATCTAGCGTTAGTGAATCAGTTGCTGTCGGTGCGGTACCTAGCGTTGCTGAAACAAATGCTTGACCCGTTGTGCCGTCAACATTCAATGTTGCGCCATCATCAATCGCTGCAGTCAGTGTTGAGGTTCCAAGAGCCTGAGCCACACCATTGATTGGCGTACCTTGTGCATCACCGTTTACATCAACATTCGTTAGTGTTGAGTTTACTGTAGTGAAACCAGAAGCCGTCATGTTTAAAGAATCAGCGTCTGTCATTTCTTGAGCTGAATCGTGACCAACTAGCTCAACGTTTAGTGTTTCGCCTGCAGCTGCAGAAGTGAACACGTTAGCGCCGTTGCTTTGATCCGCTAAGAATTCGAAATCTTGAGCAGCTGTTACATTAGTAACGTTAACCACACCAGTGACGTCTAGATCATCTACGTTAGCACTAATTAAATCACCATTAAAATCAACATCTTCGAATGTGTCATCAAACGCAAACGTGTTGATGCCGTTTGTGATTAGTGAAACATCTAAATCAATCGATTCAACTGTTTGCGTCCAAACATCAAGAATCAAACGCTCGAAGTTTGACACGTTATTTACCGCTAGAACTAGGTCATCCGTAGCGTCGTCTAAGCCGCCAACATTTGTTGCCGCATTGTTTTGCAAGCTGTCAGTAATGTTTGCATGGATTTCAAGAGTATCCATACCACCAGCACCGTCCATCATGTCATTCGCATCAAAACCAGTTGAAGATAGAACCACTAGGTCATTTGCGTCTTGCATGGTAACTGTGTTGTCGCCTTGACCGATAACAACCGTTGTTGCACCTTGTGCACCCATGAACGAAACGTCGTTGTTGTTACCGAGTAGGTTTGCAACAAGAGTCCCTTCTAAATCTGACGCGTCAAAAGTAGTAACGTTTGCTGTTAGACCACCAGCTGTCATATTTGCAACCGTAGTTGCTGTGGCATCACCACCTAGATCGATTGTCGTTAGGTTGCCTGTCGCATTTAGACCGGTAAAAGTCCCTGCACCGATTGCATAGGTATCGTTGTCAAGCGTCACGTTCAACGTGTCCACAGCGTTTGCAACTGCCGTCGTGGCAGCAGTAGCAGTGGCAGCAGTACCACCTAAAGTTAATGAAGAACCATTTGCTTGATCCATCATCACATCAACCGTGGTGTCTGCGTTATTGTTATTGAAGTAACCAACGTCCATAGTTGTTGCAGTGTTCACAAAGTTGAAGGTTGCATCGTCAACTAGGTTTGTGATGGTTGTATTAGCAACTGATTGGCTGTTGGTTAATGTTTCAATACCCGTGGTATTCGTGAAATCGACTGCAGCCGCTGTTAGCGCTTGAACATTGACGTTTTCAACATTTGACATGTTCGGGAAAAGAGTTGTAGCAGTAGCACGATCTTCAATGATATTGATAGTATCTGTGCCATCACCACCATCTAGTGTATCTGATGCACCTAGAGTGTGAGCACCACCAGCCTGAACAGAACCTGCTTCAATCGTATCGTTACCATCCGTACCATTTACATCATCCGCACTTGCAGTCAACGACCAAGTGAGTCATTCGTGCAAATAATTGATTTAAAATAGGAATTTTTGATTCAAACGAGCCATATATGATTCATTCCACTCATATTCTATTATCTATTCATTTTGATAGGTCTTTTAGCTGTTAAGTACATCAATTTTTATTCAACAAATACAATAGGTTATGCAAAAAACATTCATCTAAGCATTTTCTACTGGCCATTCTTAAGTTTCTTTTCTTCTACAAGCATAAAACCTTTTGAAAGCTTAAAGGTTGGCTCATCTGCAAAGGCGTCAATTTCAATCCCCTGATCCTTCATTGACTTCAAAATCTTAAAGTATAAATCAACCTTTAACGGCAGAATCAAGCTTTCAGCTCTAGCTATGGTGGATTTTGGTTGCCCTATAAACTCAGCAAACTTTGTTTGAGACATTCCCAGCATTCCTCTAATTGTTCGCAAAATCAGAGCAATTTTTACATTTTCATCAAATTCTTCTTGCATATTTGCGCACCTGAAAGTATATTGAGTCCCAGGTGATTCATTTGAGTCACATATGAATCATTAAAACTCAAAAGGATCTCAAAATGCCAAAGAAAACCTTAACTCAAGGCTTTGTTGACTCAGCCACACCAGAACGAGGCAAAAATAAGTCTGATTATTTTGACACAAAAGTAAATGGCTTGCTTTTAAAAGTGCTTCAAACAGGCAAGCGAACTTTTTACATTCGCTACAAAAATGAACGCAATAAATTAATCGAGAAGCGACTGACTGCAGTTGATGCTAGTGCCTTAAGCCTCAATAATGCTAGAGAACTTGCCCAACAAAAACTCGCCCAAATTGCTTTAGGCAAAGACCCTTTTGCAAAAGCTGAATTGTTGCGTGACATCCCAACCTTTCGTGAATTCGTTGAACAGTCTTATATGCCTCATGTTAAGGGCTATAAGCGCTCGTGGGGTACAGATTTATCTTTGTTGAAAAATCATATTTTGCCGGCTATTGGTGGGCTTTATATGGATCAAGTGAGTCGTCGTCACATGATTGAGTTGTTCGCTAAGCATCGGCAGTCTCATAAGCCCGGCTCGACGAATAGAATCATTATTTTGACTCGCTATATTTTTAACTGTGCCATTAAGTGGGAAGTACCTTTGGAGAAGAATCCAACCTCAGGTATTGAGTTGTATCCTGAAAATAATAAGTTGGAGCGTTATTTGTCTGAGGATGAGGCTAAACGTTTGTTTGAGGCTTTGGGGTCTTCTCGCTCGAAGATGTTGAAATACATTGTGTCTATGCTGTTATTGACAGGAGCTCGTAAGTCTGAGGTGTTGCGAGCTAAGTGGTCTGACTTTGATATTGAGGGACGTCGCTGGAAGATTGAGTTTAATAAATCGGGTAAAACTCGTTATGTTCCTTTGTCTGATGGGGTGATTCGGTTATTGGACCAAGTCCCTACTTTTGATAATTGTGAGTGGGTGTTTCCGAATGTTGAGACTTTGAAGCCTTATAAGCATATTTTTTATTCTTGGGATGTGGCTCGTAAGCGTGCTGGCTTAGGGGATTTGCGGATTCATGATTTGCGTCATTCGTTTGCGTCTTTTTTAGTGAATGGTGGTCGTTCTTTGTATGAGGTGCAGAAGTTGTTGGGGCATACGCAGATTAAAACAACTCAGCGGTATGCGCATTTGTCGCAGGACTCTTTGTTGTCGGCTGCGAGCGTGGCTATCAGTCATGTGCCTATGGCTCAAGCCATGCCTGATGCGGCAAATGATTTACCATTAATACAAGCCAAGACCAAAACAGCCTGTTAAGAGGAATACCATGACAGAATATTTTCAACAGGACATCCAAACGCTGATGCCGATAATTGTTAGATTTTTGGGTAGCGGTGGATTTAAACCTAAGACTTTGCAAAATATGACAGACGCGTCCACCCTTAAAAACCCTTTATCACAAAGCGAATTATTCCGCGTTATTGAAGGACTTGCGAAGAGCTATAGTTTGTCCGCAACCACAAGAGACTTTATTCTCTTCCATGAACAGAAATTGGCATTAACCCCTGTTTCTAATGTAATAATCTTGTCAACGTTGGAAGCCTGCAATGACTCGGTATTTCAACCTCACAAGTCACAAATAGTTGACAAGAAGCAAAAAAACTAAGATGATTACAAACAACATACCCGCCACACTTCCTACTTTCGGGTAGGGAACTGTTAAATCAGAAGTGCAAAAGGCGGGTTTTTTATATCTAAAATTCACGATTGATTTCATCCACCACATGAAAAAACCCTATGATAAAGAGCCACTGACGCCAAAAGCATTGCTCGATAAATATATCCGCAATGGGTTGATTGTCGCGGATCGCCAATACGACGTCGCTTTAGCTTATTTTCATTTTGTCGGCGCCTATCGATTAAAGGGCTATCTTCACCACTATATTCATCCAGAAAGTAAATCTTTTCCGGAATCTTTTGATTTTGAGTATTTACGTCAACAATATGAGTTTGATAGGGAATTAAGAGGCCTAATCATCAATGCTATTGATCGAATCGAAGTAGCCATCAGAACTGTCATGTCAAACTCTCTGAGTCTTCGCTATGGTGCGCACTGGTTCTTAAATGACAGCATTTTTAACAATACACGTGAATGGAATCATGAAAAGCTCACTTATAAGATCCGTGAAGATCTAAAAAATGCACAAAAGCGAACATTCGTTCAGCACTATTACAAGCATTACGATCAGCCTGAGTTACCGCCCAGTTGGGCGGTTTCAGAAATCGTGTCTTTTGGGTTCTGGTCAAAAACTTATTCGATCCTAAAAGACCCGACCGTCAAAAAAGCCATCAGTATGAAATTTGACATTGACCAGCCTGAGGTATTTCGCTCTTGGATTCATTCATTAACCGTATTGAGAAACCATGCCGCACACCATGCGCAAATACTGCGCTCGCCTATCCGAGTTAAACCCAGTAACTATAAACGCAAAAAAATCCATTTTCAAAACCCGGAAAGCTTTGCCACTATGAAACTCATTGTTGAATATTATCTAGATCATATTCCACTTCCCAATAATTGGTCTTCAGACATAGATTGTTTATTTACAAAGTACAATCTAGTCCACCGAAATGAGCTGAATCGATACTAAACAAATAACCACTAACTATTGTTTAGTTTCAAAAAGACTTCGCTATTTCTAACTTTATTAACACCTTCTTCTATTTTCTTTAACGCCTCTTCAGAGGTTTTATCTTGAGAAATATCAAAATCTCCAAGTCGAGCCTTTTTTCGCTTATGCATCCAGTTATGGATAGATGTGGCTGGTAATTTCAAGCCTGCCTCTGCAATAAGCTGATTGACTCTGGATTCTGGCAAATCCTCCTCTAAACATAAATCTAAAAATTTAGTCAGATGAATGGTCAGCTTTGATGAATTTTTTTTCGCATGAGACGCCGCCATTTTTCTAGCTTCGCGAGGACTCACTGCATTATTAAAGTCAATCAACAAATCTTTAAGCACCTCATCAAAAGCCAAAATTAATTGCGCGAATGATTCTTCTGATTTCTGGCTTTTCACCTTTTCTGACCAATGTTTTAATGCCTTACTACGCTCCTCTCTGGTATCTTCAAGATGAAATTCCCCTTTTAAAAGTGATTTTGATGATTGATGAGCAAAAGTATTGGAAATACCTCTCTCCATATAATCATTCAAACTTTCTGAATCTAAGCCAGATACTATTGGCAACGCAGAACAAAAGTGAATGTGTGCAAAATGAAGTGCATCAACCGCCCTCTTCAACTGCTCTTGAGAAGGTGCTAGGTAGACTGATTCGTCATACTTTTCCTTTTCACTCCAAAAATCTCGGACATTTTGAAAACCTTCCAAGTCATACCGTAAGTTTTCCGTTCTATCCCTACCTAACCCTTGAATATAAACATCAAAACCTTCGGTGGTTACCGACAAAAGTTCATAACCCGCATATTCAAGTTGCACACTGTGGTACTTCAAAAACTCCTTCAGTTCTTGACCAAAGTATTTGGGATGAGTTGAAGTTGAGAAAAATGGCTCTTTTAGGTCGATCACATAATTCACTGGCTTCATGGTTTGCTCATTTACATAACCAGCCCAGTACCTTTCAGAATCACTTTTTGGAATCATAATATAACCTAAACACAAAATGGATTGTTTAATTCTAACAAAACATTTTTAAACAATCAAAACTTGTAGCAAAATTCCTCCATGTCGCGGCAAAACACAGTAATTAACAGCATTCTCATGGAGAAAAAATCATGCACCAAATTTCAGAAAAACTTATTCCTCTCTCTAAGGCTGCTCAAAAATTCGGGCAGCAGCCAGAAACCGTCCGCAAAAAGATTATCGCTGGTCAGATTAAGGGCGCTGAGCGCATCAACGGTCGCTGGTATTTCACAGAGATTAGCCTTTGCAACGCTATTCAAAACCTTCGAGGAGGTGCTGACGATGACCAACATTGAGCAAATCCATCAAAGGGTGCGCACAGCCCTACTGCGCGGTGAAGCCCTTGCCTCGCTTGAGCGTGAGCAGGCTTTTGAAGCAATTTCGCTTATCGACACTCGAGTTGAAAAGACTCTTTTAGACATTGGGTACAGCTGCGATGGGCTGGATTCTTCAGACGCTGAGCTGTTCCAAGAGAAAGTCATCGACTTGACTCGCCAGCATCTAATGCTTTCAGACCTGACCTTTTGGCTAAAAACACAAGTCCCGCAAGGAGGCGCGCATGACTGAGCCCTATGCAAAAGTGCCCCAGCGTATCTTAGAAGCGCGCGAGCTATCGCTTGAAGCAAGACTGGTGCTGGCTTGGCTAATCGGTCGCCCACCGGGTTGGAAGCTTTGTGTCGCCCACCTCTGCACGATACTCGGTATCACTGAGAAAAAATGGCGAAAAATTCGTCTGGAACTGCAAAAAAACGGATATTTTCGACAAAAAAAGAAGCAGATGCCCGACGGTCGCTTTAAGTGGATTCACACTTGGTCAACCATCCCTCAGAATACCACCGATGGTCTCACCATGAATGGTCAAACCACGCGACGGTCAGCCACTCCTGCTCAGCCGGCTGATATAGAAAAAACATTGAAAAATAAAGATAAAGGAGGAATAACCGCCCAAAATCAATCAATGGTTCAAAAGGGCAAAAGCACCAGCGATTTCTCATCAGCGAGTGCTGGAATACAGGCTTTTCTGGCAAATCGTAAAGGAGGTTAAACCATGACACAACAAGAAGCGCCTGAATGGCTTTCTGTCGAAGTGGCTAAGGGCATTCAACTACTGATGGCTCTGCGCTTAAAACGCGCACCTTTTGCTGGAAGCCCTGAAGATGTATACGCACTGTGTGAGGCTTGGCTAATCGCTCTAGCCGAACAGCCGATTAGCTGGGATCAACCGCTTGATGCACCGCGCATCGAAAGAGCTTTCCGAAAACTCGCCAGCACGGTAACCGAATGGCCAAGTCCGGCGCAGCTGATCAGCTGTATGCCCAAGCGCCAGCAAGCCAGCTTGCCACACCTATCGCCAATCGATGAGGCCTCAAGGCATCATGGGCGTGAGCAACTGAAAAGCATCCTAGCGCGACTGCAATCAAAGGCGCGTTAAGCGGCTAAAAAAACCGGGGGGGCATCCCACTGACGAGCACGCAGATGCTGGTCAGTCCTTGATTTTAAAAAAAAGCCCCTTGAGCACTGTTGAAGGGGCGTTTTTAAAATGCCGGGGTGGGCAGTTTTTTTCTTAATCACGATCCATATCAGCCGATTTAGCTTCTTCACGCGTGGCAGAATCGACTGAGGTACGATCCTCAGTCTCCTTACTGACTGATTCCGATTGAGAATGGAATTTGTCATCTGAGTCTTTTGAAGTAGAAAATTCAATGCTTTTGTCGGTATTGCTCTTACTTTGAGAATCATTTTCTCTAGAAAGCGTTTGGCTATTTGAATTAGTGTCTTTTTCAAGTGCAGAGTGTTTTTCACCCGTCGATTTTTCAATGAGATCCGACAGATCGCGTTTTGAGTCAGTAACCACGGTAATCTCAGTAGTGGCGCGACTGAGGCCCACGTAAAAATCTCGTTGGTTCATCAAATTCGTGCTGGTGCTCTGCGCATGGTACAGCACTCGTTCAGCCGTTTGCCCTTGACTGGAAAAAGTTGTTTTAGCGTAGTTATAATCTAAATTGAGGGCTTGCTTGCTATCCAGTGTCACAGTTTGACCATTGGCTTTTGAGAGATGGACTTCACCAGTTTGCGGATCAATCCCTTTAACGGTGGCCGCCTCATTGGTCAAAATGCCTTTGCTAGAATCAGAAGCAGTAAAACGCACCTCATCCCCCACTGACAAGGGCGTGTCTCTCAGTTCAGAAACACTCGCATGGGTTTTGATTAACTCCTTGCCAGAAAGTGTTTTGACAAGGTCAGGTTGCTGCATGGATTGAACATTCAGTGAGTTACTGTCGCGGTTGAGCTGTATGATTTGCCATTTCGTGCCTTTTACTAAGTCCTTATCCTGATGTTTAAGTGATTGCGAGTTTAACGTGATCACCTGGCCGACTGTAAACACCGAACCAACGGCACCTTTTTCAAGGTCGACTTTAGCAATGTCTTGCGAGTGAAGTGTTTTGACCGTCATTTGATTCGGAGGCAATTCACTTTTTTCCTGAAGCTGTTCGCGGATGGTTGCATTGAGTGCATCCACGCCTTTTCGCGTGGGATCAATTAGTAGTGTCTTCTGACGTTGTTCCGGTGTGAGCTGAGTGTATTGGCCAGCTAAAAGATTTATGCGCTCTTCTGAGGATTTAATTTGTTGTATGCGCCCTTTCTCGTTCAGCAACCGCATGGCTTCCTGGACTTTGGGGGCACTGGGTAAACTGTGCTCAACGACTTGTTTTAAATCCGCATCCTTTTGTCGAAAGATCGTGGTCAATTCATAAGTCGGCACCTTATGATCCATCAACTGTCCAAAGGCACTACCGGCACCAATACTGGCTTTTTGATAACGATCACCACTGTTCAACAATCGATGTCCGTTTTTCTCAGTTTGCACAAGTAGATCCCTCATCTGTGCAGTGGAGGCCAGGCCTGCTTCATCGTGTATGACTAAGACTTTTGAGTTACCCAGTTCTTTTGAAAGTTGTCCGGATTGCATCTGAGCAAGATAACCACTGGTGGTCAGCGCCCTATCTGCTTGAATATCCTTTTGCAGTTGTTGGCTTGCGGCATGGCTGGGTGCAATAGCCACTACTGTATAACCTTCACGCTGGGCAATGTCACGAATCGAGGCCAGCACTGAAGAAGTTTTGGCGGTGCCAGCATAGCCTTGCAACTGTGTCAGATTTCCTCGATGACTGAGAATGCCAATGGCGGCCTGACGTTGTTCAGCCGTCCAATGATGGCCTTTAAGTGCCGCCAATGCAATTTTTGTGTCAATTTGTTTGGCAGCGGCTTTGGGTGACGTGATCGCACCGCCTTTAAAATAGCCACTGTTCAAAGCCAGTTTCTCCAAAGAGGGACTGATTTTGCCTAGCCAACTAGGAGACTGTGGTTGGTTCATACGATCCGCTGTGCTAAGCATCTGCGTCTCCAATTGTCGCCCTTGTTCAGTGACAATGGCCGGTTCTATAAGGTTTAAACGCGTATGACGATCAAACGCGCTGATTTCCCGGCTGTGTAATTTATCCTCGGATTTGAGTTGATTTAAGTTATCAGCTAATTGCTGCTTACTGACTGCTGTTTGGTCAGACCCATTAAGATGGCGATAGATGGCGTGCTCGCTGATCACTGCATCTTTTTCAGTGAGGACGGCAATGGTGTGCTCAACACGTGCTGATAACAGCTTCTGATTTTGTGAAATCTCTTGCTCGGGCTTTAGTTCGGGTTGCCAGCCTATGTCCTTGGCTTGTTGTCGCCATCCGCGTTGCAAGATCTCACGATTTTGTTCGGTAGGCTTGGCTTGGCGAGTTTTAAGGGTGGCGGTTTGACGTTGCTCAGCGGTGGAATCTTGACGGGTGAGATTATGTTTTGCCAGTTCGGCTTCTACCTGGCTTGAGCGGGTTGAAAACGCTTGCCTTGCAGATTCTGGTACGGATTTGAGTTCAAAGCCTTGCTCAGTTTTCTCTGTTCTATAACCTAACGCATTTAAGCGGGCCTCCAGTTCTGTTTTATAGACCTGATCGAGTTCCCGTTGCATCCGGTAAAGCGATTCGCTGGACACCGAGCGCCAATCGCCATTTTGACCTTGCGTGATATTCATCACCACCGCATGAGTATGTAGCTGTGGATCGAGGTTACGTGAGGTCTGATGCTGAAACGTCGCTGCGACCAGTGAACCAGTAATCTGTTTTTCAATCTTCCCGTCCACGCGTTGTCGAGTCGTGAGATGATTTTCATAGTGATCAAGCGCGATTTTAACCGCTTGATCATGTGCGGTTTGAATACGCTCATCACCAGCCACTAAGGCTTGAATGGACACAGATTTGGGAGCGGAAAAGGTCGCATCCCACCCTGGTCGATGATTATCAGGTTTACCTACCTGAGTGCCACTGGGTAACTGGCCTTTGAGTAACGCAGTGACATTTTCATTTGTCACAGCTTGCTCAGTTAATCCCAACTCTTTAGCACCCTTTCCATAAAACTGAGCAGACGCCTCTCCTTTTTCCAAGTAGTAGTTGTCTTGGGTTAAATACCCCGCCGCACCACCGGCGGAGGTTAAAGCGGTGACGTTCATCATCGTTTTGCCTCCTAAATATCCCAAGTGGTCACAGTTGGTTTTAAGGATAGAGGTGGTTTTGTACTGGAAGACAGACTCTCCAATCCATCGCGCAGATCCAAGTCACCAGCACTCTGAGTCACCGATACCGTCTTGATTTTTTCGCCAATGTCATCGGCATCATTTTTAGAAGGATCACCACTCCAATCAGACAGACGACATTCATCGATTGGACAATGCGCTTCGTTGATGGGTTCCATATGGGTAATGGGGATAGTGATTTTCACAGGATTCGCCACACCCTTCGCTTTAAAGAAGGCTTTCAAATCCGGCAAGGATGACAGTTCTGTTTCACTCACAGCCGCTCGTTCGGCAATGTGTTCAGATTGGCCCTGAGAGAAAGATCCGGCTTTGCCTTTGGAAAGCGACTGGTTGGTCTGCACTTCTTTGCGAATCTGCTTGCCAAAACGTTTGGTTAGATAGTCAGCTGTTTGGGGGTCAGAGGTACGAAGTGCAACGAGGCTTGCACACTGTCCGGCTAAATTATGCGCATCATCTTTGTCATAATGCTTCAGCAACTGTGAAAAATTTTGAATGGCTAACATCATGGCCACCCCATAGCCTCGACCTTCGGCTAACAGTTCTGGCAATGCGGATAATTTTCCAAGGCTCGGTAACTCATCAATTACAAACCAGATTCGGCGATGGCGATTGGTGGACTGAGAGAGAATGAAGTTTGAGATGAGTTCTATTTGAGCGGCCATAATAGGTCTAGCACTGGCTTTATATTTCTTTTGCACCGGCAAAAATAACCACGGCATCGTCGTTTTATTGGTGCCCTTATCAGCAGCGTCTAGTTTTTCAAAACACTCCGAAAAAAACGATTCAATTGAGAAATTTTTTTGTTCAGAACCTAAATCACTCTCTGCGAGATACTTCAAAGCCCTTGCTTGGCTTTTGAGTTCAGACAATATCGTTGCCGCAGTTTTTGGGTTTGAAAAATCACTGGCCACTTCTGAATCCTGCAACCATTCAGAAAGTGTTTCAAGATCACTATTCACCAACTTTTGAATGGTTTGCACAAAACTCAGGTGTTCTTTTCGACCTTGCTTTAAAGCGGCGACCAATACCATTCTGGCTGTCTTTGCCCAGAAATTGTCTTTTCCAGGGGAATCTTTAATCACCGCTTCCGCAAAGGTTTCCAGTGCTTGTTCCGTGTTTAAATCTTGCCAGACATCCCATTTTGAGCTCCGCTGATCAAATGGACTGTAAAGCACATCCAACTCGGGTTGATAGAAATCTCGCACCATATCCCCTTTAGGATCATAGAGCACCACCATATCCCCTAAACTGCGGATAAACTTGAGCAGTTGAATCAATAATTGACTCTTCCCTGCACCGGTATCGCCAACAATCAGAAGATGTTGTTTTTCAGCTCCTTTTGTCCAAAAAGCATTACCGAGTTTGAAAAGGCTTTTGAGCTTGTGCTTTTTCAGATAACGGTGGTAAGTGCTCAAGGGAATTTGCTGAACACCTTCAAGCAATTCATTATCACGCTGTCGTTTACCTCCCCAGAAAAACAAACTGGCTAACAATAACCATGCACCAATGCCCCAGGGCAAGGCTTGCTCAATTTGCTCTTGTAGTTGCGCATAGTGAATAGTTACAAAGTCCGTTAATCGACTATTATTTAAAACCTCTTGTGCTTGCAAACGTATGACCTCATCACCCGATTGAAGCACAACCAGATGCTCTGGTAATACCAACACGACACCCCAAAAATAGGCTTTCCAATACCACCAAAGGTAATTCAAATCCTCAGCAGGCATCGCTTGATACCATTGATAAAACACATAGCCCAACATCAAAAGCGCCACAACAAGAAAAATGGCTAACTGCCCCATAAAATCACGAACAAAATAACGGCTGCGCATCCAACCAGCAGACAGCTGGCTGAGCGTATCATTACGAGTTAATGCCATCGTCTAGCCCTCCATCGCTTGGTTATTGATAGAGCTGGATTTTTGCTTCGCCCAGTGGCGAGCTTGAGATTTAAGCTCTGCAAATTTTTCCGCATCAACCCCACTAGAGTTGAGAACGATTTGAAGGGTCAGAAACTGAAGGTAAAAAAGCTCTTCAAGCCAGATTAGATTGGCCGTGTCATTTTGTGATATATGGCTAGATTCCAGCCCTTTTTGAATCAGTTCAGCTGTGAGCGCAGACAGAGAAACGCCAGAGGATTCGGCAAGTAATTTGAGTCGATCTTCAAGCATGGGGTCGACATAAGTACGGATTAAATTTTTCATGTTCATTCCTTTTTTAACCAAATAAAACCTTGGAGATCCAAGGCTTAATAATAGTTATAAAGGAACACTAACCTATTGAAAATAGATAGTTTTCAATTCGAAAATTCAATGCGGGATTTGCTGGAATTTGCCGGCACGGCAAATTTAAAACAGCAGGCTGTGCGTGGTGTGTACCCATAAGCCGAATGGCTTTTGGTAGCGGAGCGTCTTGCTTAAGTTTTTTTATGAATGGTTTGATTCAAAGTGGGTGTCCTTTTGATAATACTTTGTAAACTCGTGTATTGTTTGGCTGCCAATGCCTCCCATGGCTTTTGCATACAAGAGAAGACTTCTAATGTAGAAACAATAAAGAGCTGCATTAAGAACTAACCAGCAATAACTTGATGCTTTGCAAAAAACTCTAAGACAGTTGTGGCTTGGATGTTTCGGACAGTTTGTTCTAGAAACAGGCGAATATCGTTTTCTTCAGTCAAGGGCTGTCCATTATTCAGCACCGTGACTGAATTGATTTGAAGATAATTATACAGACACTCTAACGGATCTTGTTTCAGCGGTTCACCACTAAAATACAAATGCAGATAAAGGCTCACCCAATAATCAACATTCAAACACAATCCCAATTTGGGTAAAACAATCAAGCAACCTCTATTGTTCTGAACCGCTTTACTCACCATTTCCTGATTTAAACGTTGGCAACGATTAAGACCCTGATCATCGGGCACTTGAATCGACGTTAGACCAATCACTCCTTTGCAATGCAGCAATCCAAGCATTTCCATTAATTGAGAGGTTTGTAGCGACAGTTTTTGTAACAACTCATCCAAACGGTGCGCTTGATAATCACTTAATCGATCTAACAATCCCTTATAGCGTTCATTATCCATAGTCGCAGACCCGATTGCGCCAGTAAGCTTCAAATCCATCGCCGTATAGGGCGTCGCCAACATAACTGCAGTCGTTTCTAACCAACTCTGCAAAGCTTCTCCATTCATCGGGCTCGGGGCTTTAATCCAAATATCCCGCCTGAATTGCCGATTACACATGGCATCTTTCAAATCTTGCTCTAAAGCCCCCGCTGCTTTAGATGCCTCTAGAAACAGCTGCTGAGCTTGCGAAAAGTTCAACACTGCCAATTCATCAGTTAATCGGGTTTGCCCAAGATATTTTAATCCAATCGGCTCAAAAAACTGTGAAATTTCAGAGAAAAAGAAACTGTTCCAATCGGCATTAAAGTATTCGTGTATAAGGTATTTCGGATCTTTATTTTGCATCCCTTGAACACGCTTTTCAATACTTGGAAAAGCCTTTAAGTAACCAGGAGTAGTTTGATGAAACTGCTGCATAAACTGCGTGACCTGCTGAATCTGAATCTCAGGCTCCGAATGATTTTTTGAAAACTCTTTACGAAGTTGGTTCATGAGGTATTGTGCAGGCTTAAAGACATCACTGCCAGGGCGGGCGTTATAACTGATATAAACCATGCCAGTCTCAGATAAATGTTTGGTAATAAAGTCAATAATAATGCCTTGGTTCTCACTGGAAACCCAACTAAACACGCCGTGTAAGACAATCAAATCAAAATTAGGCAAATCGTCCACTTGAACAAAGTATTCGAACGATAAATTATAAATCTTCACAGGATTGTCACAGGCTTGTGCCATACGCTTAGCATTATCGGCATGGGCCGATAGAAAATCCGTGCCATGCCATAGAACGTCACTGCTGGCCGCCATAACATTCAGGTTAACACCTTGCCCAAACCCTAACTCACAAGCATTTTGGATATTAGGCATTTGAATGCCTTTTAAAGCACACTGCAAGGCAAGATTGGATAAGCTCCAATCCCCATAAAAATCACTGGTATATTCAATATCGGTGGTATATCCCGAATTTTCCATAAACGAATCCTAAATTGCGTTGTTTTTTATAAATAGACTTTTTATTAAACTTTACCTGCCGGTAAGTTTAACAAAATCCACTTATAAAAAACCCCCGAATCCGAAGAGACGAGGGTCTTTAGCTTTGACCTTAAGCCGCACTCGTGAGAGGTTGGCTAAAAGGCATCTTAGACGTGGGTCTAGGATTAAGCTAGCGTCAATACACCAGCAGCCATTGCGCCATCTAACTGTGAACCAGTACCGATAAGAATTAAACCATCAGTAGCTGTTGTGCCATCAGCTGTAGCATACAAATACATTGTAGCAGCAACATCAGTTGTAGAAGCTGAATCTGCAGCCGTTGTTGTTGTAGATATAAATGTATTAGTAGCATAGTCATAAAGACCTAAAAACTCACTCACATCTGTTGTTGCAACAGTTTTTGTGATATCCGCACCTGCAGCAACCTGGGTAACACCAACATAGTTTGCATCAGTACCAAGTGCAGCAGTAAAGTTAATGATATCACCAGCAGCAGCATCTTTAACAATATCCATACCAACAGTACTGATTGACTTAGCATCAGATGATACATCAGCCAATGTTGCAGAGTTATCAACAATAACAATAGTATCGTTACCACCTAGACCGTAGATAGTGTCAACACCTGATGTACCACTGATAGTATCTGCACCAGCTGTACCAAGCGTAGCAAAGTCAGTTTGAGATAAATCACTTACGCCAACATTGATAGCAATATCAGAAGAATCTAGTGTCTGAGAACCGTCAACGTCGACATATAGCGTGTTAGTTGAGGTATCAAGAACTGCTTCATTATTTACACCAGTGAATGATGTTAGAACCGCACCATATGCAGCTGCTTCACCAAGGTATGTAACTGCTTCGTTACCACCACCGATTTTCAAACCAATCATATCAGTACCGACAGTAAAGTCAGTGATAGTATCAACATTCACACCGTTTGAGTGCGCTGCTGTTACAACACCGAAGATATCTGCACCAGCACCACCAGTTAATGTATCTGCACCTTCGTTACCGTAGATGAAATCATCACCATCACCACCATTGATAGTATCTGCTTTAGTACCACCAGTTAGAGTGTCGTTACCAGCATTACCATTCAAAGTAACGGCTGCTACCGCTGCTGCTGCACTGATTACATCATCACCAGCACCACCATTGATAGTTGCCGCTGAAGCTAATGCACCAGTAGTCAATGTAACTGCACCTTTAGTCACACCTGATGCATCAATAGATGTCAACTTAGTCCCTGTTAAAGTACCAATTGTCATACCAGCATCACCAGCAATTGTTAATGCTGTAGCATTTGTTGCATCAAGAGTAGTTACAACATGAGCAATACCTGTCGCTGTAGTTGCTGAATCATCAGAAGCAATAGCAATTGTTTCGAACTCAGAAGCTCCTAGCGCAAATACTGTTTGAGCAGTAGCGGCACTCATACCGAAGTTGATTGTATCAGCAGTACCATCTGTAACTTGAGTTACATTGATTGTACCCGCTGAACCAGCGTTTGCGTTAACAGTTACACCAGAAGAAACATTTGAAAGCAAAAGAGTACCAGCAGTACCAGCAACATTGATGTAATTAATATCATCAAGGTTAGCAAGATTGATTGTGCCTGTTGCGACAGCATTTGTAGTTAATCTTTCGAAACCAGAAACAGTGCCTTCAAAAACATCTGTAGCTGTTGCTGTTATCGCATTTGCACCTGACATAACCAACGTATCTGCATCACCAGTACCTGCATCCACTGTACCTGCTGTGCCTAGTGCAGCTACAGATAGAGTTACAGTATCATTACCAGCACCAGTTGTAGTTGCTTTAGTGTTTGCACCTAGCAAGATTGAGTCATCACCTGAACCCGCTGTACCTGTAAATACTACTGCGTTACCAAGTTCTGTACCTAGAGTCACACCACCAGTGTTGGTGTTGTTGATTGCTGTAACAGAAGTTAATGTTTCGCCAGCAGAAGTGAATGCAGCGTCACCTGAGATGTTAACAGTTGTAGCATCTACAAATGAACTTGTTCCACTTAAAGTAGATGAATTGTTGCTAGAAACGATGTTAACAGTTGTAAAACCATCATCTTTTGCAGCTTCAGCATCAGTAATCGAAGTAGCACTCACACCATCAAGATTAACTGTTAGCGTATTTGCTGAAGGAGTTGCAGTTAAATCACCACGTTCTAGAGATACAGTTGTCATTGTACCTTCAAGGTTTACAGTTGTTAATGCACTTGAATCTACTGAAACAGTTCCCGCATTTTTAACAGCAACAGTTGTGATAGTACCAGCTGCAGTAGATGATGCTGCGTTTTTATCGTTGATAACAACATCACCAGCAACAATACCGATTTTGTTTTCAGTGTTGTTAGGAGCTGCTGTGTTTGTTACTGTTTGAGCTTTATCCTGATTTACAGTTACAGACGTTGTAGCTGAACCACCAGTTACAGTTACATCACCTTGAGTTACTGTATCGTTCGTTACAGCTGTCAATGCAGCAGTAACTTGAGCATCAGTAATACCAGCAGATTGAGTTACAGTAACAGTAGAACCACCTTCAACAGTGATATCACCCATAGTTACATCATCAGCACCAGCAATACCAGCATCATCTAAAACGCCAGTAGAACTAACAACTACAGCACCTGTAGGCAGAATCGGAGTTGCATCTTGACCTACGTCAATATCACCACCAGTGTTACCTGAAGCTGTGATTGTTACATCATTACCACCATCAACAGCAATATCAGAACCAGCTTGAGCTGTATCTGTTACAGTTACTGTACCAGCAGCGCCAGTAGTAGCACCGATAGTAGTAGTTGTACCTGTTGCAGCTACAGTGACAGCGATATCTTTACCACCATCAACAGCTACTGCACCAGCAATACCAGAAACATTTACATCAGTCGTTGTTGCAGCAGTAATACCTGCTGAAGTACCTTGAGTAGCGTTGATTGTTTCTAGACCTGTCCAACCACTAGTGGTCATATCAGCCGCTGCTGAAGAACGCATGTTTAGTACTTCAACACCTGAAACAGTTACTGATGCACCATTATCATTACCACCAGCAACATCGTTATATATCATTGTGTCTGTACCATCACCACCAGTGATAGTGTCTAGACCAGTCAATGTAGTATCAAGAGCATTGATTGTATCGTTAGCAGAAGTACCAGTGATTGTATCCACACCTGTAGTCAACGAACAAATACTGAAGCACTACAACCCATTGTTTTTATTAGTATTTCAAGCTATGATGAGCGGACGGTTTTAGCATATCTACCGCTAATCTACTTTTTGGCAAAGGTCACCGATGTACTATCACTCAATTAAAAATTAAATTTACATTTACTTTCAACTGGTTAGAAAGAAATAAGTAGATATTTTATTTTCTACCACACATCTACTTCATCAAGGACTAAACCGCTACCCTCATATCAACGTGCAATGCTCGCATAACTCTTGCAATCGTATCCCACTTTGGTTGAACTTTACCGCCAAAAGTTTTATAAAGACTTTCGCGGTTCAAGCCAGTTGCTTTTGATACTTCGCTGATGCCATGGTGTTTTGCTAAGTGCCCTAATGCATTTACAAATACATTTGGGTCTTCATCACGAAAACACTCTTCTAAATAAGCATTGATCTCATCTTGAGTTTCAAAGTAATCGAATGGATTAAATGGTTTTACTTTCTCGACCATGGTTTACTCCCCAATTTCCTGAAAGATTTGTTTGGCTTTGGCTATGTCTTCTTGTTGCTGCTTTTTATTACTCTTGATTCCACCATTCAAAAGTAATACGACCGTTTCACCTCGAACAACATAATAAATGCGATAGCCCTTTCCAATAAAAATACGCATCTCACTTACACCCTCTCCAACAGGTTCAGAATCACCAAAATTTCCTTGCTCCGCTCTCGCAATTCGCATAGCGATTGCTCTTACTGCTTGCCGATCTTTCTGTTTGGAAAGCCACTTATCAAAAGTGGTCGTTGTGAGAATTTTGTACTTCATATACTACATTGTAGCCTACAAGCTACTTAAATACCATTAAGTTCAAATTAAACTGATTCATAAACACCGATATTTCTCAATGTCTAACGCTTAAATGTATTTGCTCAAACTCAATCAGCTTGGTCATCCACTTTCTTCAATTGCTCTTTAATTTCTGCATCTATATCTATGCTAAATAAATTTTTAGTTCTGTGAACTGACAATAATGCATCGGCAAACAATGATAAAGGATGCTGTCGATCATAATCATCCCTTCCTGCTTGTTCCAGAAGGTGTTTTAAAAAATCTGGATCTCTCTCCACTTGTTTTTCAAGTTCTACACTCAAAACACTCTCTAAATCGTAGGCTTCAATATGAGGTCTAGGTCTTTTTTCATCTCGATAGATTTCCAACAACGTTTTTATTTTTGGCTTTTTCGGGTTTTGAGTAACACGATCAATAGCTTCTTGAGTGACATAAATAACAGCCTCTCCTTCTTGATCAGTACTAAGCTTAATACCATTTTCTCTAAAAAATTTTTGTAGCGCATTAAACGTACTTGCCTTAATCATTGCATCGCCATTTTCCCACTTTCCCACAGCCACAGCACTGACATCAACTTGCTGCCCAAGCTCTTTTAAACTCATATTAAAAATATTTCTCGCCGCCCGTAAAAGAATCGCAGGCCTCAAATCTTCACTTGACACAATCATACCTTTTATTTAACCTTCACATTAAAGTTAATTTATTTCTGCTAAACACACAATATATTAACTTAACACATGAAAACCATCTTTTAATTTAATTTATAGGAGGTAGCTTACCATGCCAAAGGTTTTGCTTACCCAAAAGTTTATCAGCAGTGCAACCTGCCCTCCTGATAAAACAAAAATCGATTATTTCGATGAACGAGTAATAGGCCTACTATTTAAAGTTCAGCCATCTGGAAGAGCTTCTTGGTCTTTACGTTATTTAAATCAACATGGACAGCGCAAAGAAACCCGCTTTGCCGACGGTCGGACTGTATGCGTATCAGATGCTCGAGATATGGCAAAAGAATACTTATCTGAGTTAGAAAAAGGAAATGACCCTTTTCAAACAAAAAAAGATAAAAAGCGCATCCCAACCTTTGCAGCATTCATTGCGCAACTCTACCTTCCACATATTAAAAGCCGTAAACGCTCGTGGAAAACCGATGTCTCGTTGCTCAAGAATCACCTGTTGCCAGCTTTAGGCAAAAAGCGTTTGGATGAGATTACAAAACGTGATTTGATTTCGATTTTTACTCAGCACCGTGAAACTCATGCGCCGGGCTCAACCAACCGCATCATTATTCTGGTTCGCTATATCTTTAATCTGGCAATCAAGTGGGAGATTCCGATTGAGAAGAATCCAACGACAGGGATTGATCTGTATCCGGTGAATAATGCCAAAGAGCGTTATTTAACCAAGGAGGAAGCTACACGCTTATTTGAAGCGCTGGAGACTTCACGCTCAATTATGCTCAAGTACATTGTCAGTGCTTTGCTGCTCACTGGCGCTCGTAAAAATGAGGTGCTTAAAGCAAAGTGGGAGGACTTTGATTTTGATCAGCGTATCTGGACGATTGAGTTTAACAAGTCAGGTAAAACTCGCCATGTGCCGATGACGGATGGCTTGATGGATTTATTAGCACAGGTGCCACGATATGAAGGCTGTGACTGGGTGTTTCCGAATCCTGACACTAAAAAACCTTATCAGCACATTTTCTACGCTTGGGATGTGGTGCGTAAACGTGCAGGGATGCCAGAACTTCGCATACACGATTTACGTCACAGTTTTGCGTCCTTCTTAGTGAACGGCGGACGCTCGCTTTATGAAGTTCAGAAAATTCTTGGTCATACTCAGGTGAAGACTACTCAGCGCTATGCCCATTTATCTCAGGACTCTTTACGCAGTGCAGCGGACACCGCCACCAATATGGTGCCTTTAGTGAACCGTATGCCCAATAACGTCAATGACGTTACTTTGATCGAAGGGGATGTCAAGGCAAAATAACATGGTCCGTTTAGCGACTTTTTTACCGACCCCTGAGAGACCAACGCCTCCAAATTAGGAGGCGTTTTTCTTTGTCTTGCCTTAGATTAGCTGTCGTTGCTCTCTGAGTGCTTTAGGCGCTCCATTAAGTCTTTAAGCGGCAACTGCAATTTTTCAGCGACTTCTTGGGCCGACAAATGAAACTCTTTAATCATTTGCAAAGCAGTTTCTAACTTGCCTTCTAATTTACCTTCTAACTTTGCTTCCTCCGCAGCAAGACGCTCTACTGATGTGATATACGCCATCTGTTTTTCCTCCTCGATTTGGTGGACAATCTCTTTAAATTCAATGGCTAAATTATCAGGTAATCGAATCATCCAGTCAACTAAACGGAAGAGTTCAATAATCTGATCTCGTGAATATTCTCTTTCATACAACAATCGAATCAACTTCGCTTTCGCATCGAGCTGCTGTTCAGCATTGGGAATGAGTTTGGCGTACAGTTGTGCGGCCACTATCAGCGCAAACACATTTTCGCTGGCAAGCAATTCATCCACCTTTTCTTTCCAGTCGAGCAACTTTGCCGTTGGGTATTCAAACACGGTGCGGCATCCCGCTAAACTATGCTCGTAACGAGTAGGTCTAAAACTAGCATGGGTATCACTCAACACCGCCAAGCTAATGACATCTCGATTATATTTATCTTGAATGCGGTAGTTATATTGAAACATTCGTTTTGCAAAGGCTTTTTCAGGTTCACCTTGGACTTCAACATGAATCAATATCCAAGTCGTGTCACCGTCTTTAAGATGGACTTGCACCAATTTATCGGCATAGGTGCGTCCTTGTTCCGCTTCAGGCATAATTTTTTGCAATTCTTTATCCAAAAACACAATCGGTTTTGTGCAATCGACTAGCTGAGCAACACTTGGGAAGAGCAGATCTAGAAACTCAGGAAAGCGCAGTTCCAAAGCTTCTTTCCAGGGACTATCATGGTCTTGTGTCGGTTTGATTCCAATGGAATTGGACATGAGATTTTTATACCTTGAACTTCATATATCGATATTACCACAATACAGACTTTGCCATAGCTTTGCCCTCTTTTGCAAAAAAAAAGAAAAACCCCATGCAAGAGGTTTTTCAATTAGTTTAGCTTAAAGCCAACCCATTTTCGCCAAAGAGCGATAGCCTTCATGCCCAACTACAAGATGGTCAAGGGTGCGAATATCCACTAAAGCTAGGGCTTCTTTGATGATTTGGGTCAGCTGCTTGTCCGCCATGCTGGGTGTTGGATCCCCGCTTGGATGGTTATGCACCAGAATGACGGCAGCTGCATTATTCATGAGAGCCTGTTTCACAATTTCTCTTGGATACACACTGGCTTGATTAATCGTACCTTGAAACAGTTCTTGGTATTGGATAATGCGATGTTGTTGGTCCAGCAGAATCACCCCAAACACTTCTCGCTCTTGGTTTTGTAAAAGCGTTTGCAAGTAGTCATAACTCTTCTCAGGACTGGAAAGATCTGTACCTTTTTTCAGGCGTTGACGGGTCAAATAATTCGCCATTTTAATGATGTCCTGTGAATGGACAGGTTGGTTGATTTGATAATGCCCTTGACTGTCATGGGCTTTAAATGGGTGTGGTAGCATAAGTGTTCTCCTTACTAAGTTTAAGCATTGAGTAACAGAGGTGTGCGAGGTGTTACAGGTTGAGTGTGTTTGAGTTTGGAGAACTCATCCGCCAGTTGCCACAGAGCGCGATTCAATCGAACATCTTCGGTCACTGAGGCAATGGCTTTGGTGCGAGTACGTCGTCCAGTTTGAGAGCGCCCCATAAGACCGCCTTTCATCAGGTTCTCTTGCACGCGATTAAAGGTTTTCCAAAGCGTTGGCTCCTTGTCCTCACTGCGTCGGGCTTGCAATAAGGCATCACTACTGATAGGACTCAGTGCTTGCCAGTGTTCGCCATAACGCAGATGTAACGCAGCTCGGGCAAACATCTGACTCTCAAGATTTGAGATTAAGGTGGATTGTAGGTTTTCAACCGACTCAGAGATTTGCGGCACTTGGTTGGCAAGGGCTAGGGAACCCTCCAGGATATTGTCCACGACGTTTTTACCATGCTTGACGCAAATCCCTCCTAAATCACCCGCTTTCGCCACCATGCCATTGAGACACACTAAGCGAAACACGCCTAAGTCCAGTTGATAGGCTGAACTGCGATCATGGGAGTTGGTCAACACTAATTCCGCAATGGAATCCCCAATGGTGAGTTGTCGATCTGGGTCTTGGCGAAAACGAATCATGTGCTTAGCAAGATGGCGTTTGTCTTGATCTCGTACATTGGTTTGTTGTGCACGCACCGGATACCAGCCCTCGTTTTTGAGTTCATTAATCACCTCAATGGTGGGTACAAAGCCATACCGCTCTGAAACGGCATGATCCGGTGATTCTGCAAAGATCGCAGGAGCGGTTTGGTAAAGTTGATTGTCGGTTAAAATATTCATCGCCATGATGGTTCTCCTTAATTGGAATAAAGATTCGGTTATTGCTGTGCAGTCACTTGCGTTTGCACGGCTTGAGCTAATCGGGATGGGGTGGATTTGCCGTTGACCGCTTTGACCCCATTTGATTGAGTGGGTTGAGCGTGAGTAACAGGCGTGATCGTTTGAGCATGAAGTTCTGGATAAAACTCTTCCACCACGTCCATCGCTTCATCACTAGATTCTTCAAAGGCACCTTGCTGATAACCTTTTTTGGCAGCACGATCGAGAGCCGCTTGGTCATAGCCCATTGCTTGGCGTTGTTCATCAATGGCTTGGGCAATGCCAAGGGTTTCTTCCAGTGATAAACCAGAGCGTAAAGTCAGGTCCACATAGTAGATTGGGCGACCATAACTTTGTCGGGTGGACTTACCTCGAAGTTTTAACGCCAGCGGTAAGCAGGCTAAACGCTTACCAGAGATCGCTGCAAAATATTGCAGGCGTGCCGCCAAGGTGCGAATGGAGTTAAAGCCCGTGGTACGGAATATAAAGCTACCTAGAGGGTCTTGAGAGTCTTGGGAATCTTCGGATCCCTCTGTGCTTGGGTTCTCAACAATCACGTTTAAGCGACCATAAGGCTTGCAATAGCCACTGGCAAACTCACACGCCTCAGGACTGGGGCAAGGTAGGGTTTCAATGCCGCTCGGTGTTCTGCGTTGGCAGGTTTCGCCATTACCGACACAAAACGGACGTCCGGTGTCTCGCTCAAAAAAGCTGTATTCGGCACGTAGATTCAAATCGGGATCACTAAACAGCAATTGCACCGGAATCTCTCTGAGCTTTTTGCCTGCCTTGTCCTGTGCTCGTAACTGTTCGTCCAGCGGATGCTTTAACCAACCGTCCGAGGTTTGCAGTTGAGAGGTCAGCGTAAATTGATCGTCTTTTTGCGGCAGACGTTTGCCGTTTTTCTCCACCACTTGACCGATGGAAATACGTCCAATGACCGGCGGGGTCAGCATGAGTCCTTTTAACATTTGGATGCTCCTTAAAATAACGAAAGACAAAAAAGCCCGCAGCACATTGGCTGCAGGCTTAAACAAGAGTGGATTGAAAAGTGAATGGGTGGTGTTTTAGTCAGGCTTGACCAAAAAGCGACGGCTACCCATTTTGGGGATTTGATACTCAGCGTATAAATCAGGGTGATCTTCTTTAAACGCTTTGCTATCAAAGGCGGTCGAGGGTTTTGAGCATTTCCAACTAATGCGACCACTCTCAAATTGTGCTTGTTCCGCATCACCAAGGGTTTGTTGCAGCTGGTGTTTGAGCAGCGCTTCCTTATCACTCAAAATAGCGAGCTGTTCACGCACGTAGAGCAACTCTTCAAATTGCGTATTGGCTGACTTATTCTCGGTGAGGTTGAGGGTTTGGCTGGTATTTTGAGGATACAGCTGACGCAACGCTCGTTCAGAAGACGCACTGGCATCTGCAGGCGGTGGAATGTCCTCCGTCACACGGTGCCAAAAGGCTTGTTCCAATGCAATCAAATTGCTGATCAAGTCTTCATCTCGTTCAATACGGTGAATCTGCAGTTCCTGTCCAGCAATTAAGACTGCCACATCTGCGGCTTCAAAGCCAGTCACCGCAAGTTGGTGTTGCACTTGCAGCTGGACATATTCCGGCACGCCCTCAGACCAATGCTTTGCGCCATAAGCCCCCGTGGTTTTGCACTCCAATAAGGGCACTTCACCGCCTTGGACTTCCCGATCTAAATTCGCCAGCATCCAAGGATAATCTGCGTGCTGTAAAATCGCATTCACCCGACGGACTTTGGAGCCTGTGCGTTTGGCGTAGTGCTCTGCAACAATCGGTTCTAATACCGTGCCCCACAGTAATGGACTGTCTTCGTTGTCACTGGGCTGACTTGGTTCAATGCGTCCGGTTTTCTCCATCCAGAGTTCAAGTTGCGATTTAAAAGGGTTCAGCCCACAAGCGGCTGCGGCATCACTGGCTCCAATGCCGAGTCCACGATATTTAAGCCAAAGGTGTTTATCCAGCTGGTTGGTCGCAATCATGCGATAGGCTTGAGCGAATTTTCGTTGCGTGTCCGCAATCGGTAAATCTTGCGTGGAAGATGTGACAGGTTGGTTTTGTGGGTGTTGTCGTAACTCTGCGTGTGCCATAAAGATTCTCCTTCTGTGAGATAAATTAGGCATAAAAAAAGCCCGATACGCCTGAGCGTACCGAGCTGATAAATGATTAAATTGTGTAGGACTAGATTGGGTGATGCGGGTTAAAGCAATACTGACAGTCTTGACAAGTACAGCTGTTCAAGACCTCTTGATCGATTTTATTGCCAATATTCGCACCTGCCGTTCCTAATGCCGTTGCGCCAACTAACGCGCCAATAATTGCACCACTGAGCGTGCCAATCGCCATACCTGGCGGCCCTGCAATCATGCCAACCGTTCGACCAACTGTCGCCCCTGTGAGTGCGCCATTAAAGCCTGCTGTCACACCACCGGCGATACCAATTGAGGTGGCGATATTTCGTGCCGTATGGGCCTGTTTAATGCGTGCTGAACCGCATTGAGGACAAATCACTGTCATAAAGTTCTCCTTGAAAATAGAACGCAAGCTCTCGCTTGCTCATTACAGTGATATAGGTCTGAATTTCAATGGAATCGAACATGACTGACTCATACAGTTTTCTAAAGCAAATCCCCCCACCCTTGTTGCATTTTCTGTTGATTTTTCTGAGAAACTACCTCTTGGGAGATCTTCCGTTCAGGCAATTCAATGGGGCGACAGTATAAAGTTGAACTTCTTGAACATCCTGCGACAGAGGATGCCAAGGTGTAAAGCATCTGCTGGGCGTGCCATTTCTTTTGTGCACTCTCAGGTCGGTTCGCAGTGAACAGCAATTCTTCATACAATGAGAGATCGAGTTTGGCTTGCGATTTTGCATTGGAAAATCTGAACTGATAACACTCATTGAAAAAATCATACAATTGACCATCTATCTGTTTAAGCAAATCCTGATACATCGATTGGTTTAAGATCACCACAAGATGAATCGAACAGGCTTCGTCTTCATTAAGATGCCATTTCGCCACGGCAAGAAAACGCCTAGATTGCTTCTCAGAGCGAGGTAGTGTATTGGGTATCAGAGACTTCTCACACTCATCTAAAAAGGCTTCAATCGGCTTATAATGAGGCATTTGATCTCGATACCTCGACAAGGGGTTAAAACGCATTCGAATCAAAGCCAATGGCATCCCTCGTTCAAACACACGTTCTGAATACGCCTTAATTTGTTCCAGTTCATTGCCGACATAAGGCTGCCAATCGGTTCTCAACACCACCCCATCAAAGTCAGAGTCATAATGAAATTGCCTACTAGGGTCTCCGAACAAATACAAAGGTTGCCCTTGGGGATTCGTGGAATGATCTGGAAACGTCATCCGCTTGTCAGGTGTGACGGTTGCCTGAAATGGCTGCATACCCAATTGATAATGCTTTGTGTGCGCTTTACACAGGTAAGAGGTGACATAAATCAGCTCTTTAACGGTTTGATGCCTTTCAGAAGGGTCTGTTGCAAAAATACGCCGCACAGGTGTGATGAATCGAACAAGCTGTTGCTCATAGACGTCCATCATCGCATCGGTATTTGGGATATTGGAATGCCAATCGTCTGGAGGGTATCTCAGGCTAGCGTTATGCACACCAAATAAGGCACTCGCCCAAGCACTTCGAATCAACGTACTCAGAAGCTCAGGGTTTACCATTGCCCTCTCACGCTTATCGCCCAAATCATGAAAGACCTGCCCGTTGAGCAGAAACAACACATGGATGTGTACGCCATGATTACGACCACCGATTTCCACTGCTCGACAAAACTCAAGCCAGTGCTTGTGCCTGACTCCCTTTTTTTTACGTCTTTGATTGAGGCTTTTGAGCTTACTCTTAAAGGATTCGATAAATCGTGTGAAATAGTCTTTAGAATACCCCTCATGCCCTGCCTCTTCAGGCGGTGGACATTGATTTAACCTCTGCGCCATACTCCAGTTTTTTGGAAACCGTAAATCAAACCTGAGCGCAAAGACTTTGGAATGCGTTTGGCTCGTATGCTCTACCAGATGAATTAAACGGTCTATATAATCAGCGACAAGTGGACCATGATCCGTCTGCACGGCATACTCTCTGACCTGGTTGCCATATAGGAGTTTGAGTTTTCGATTCTCAGGATGATTCACCGGCTCCGAACGATAATTTTTAGGATAGGACTTCTTGGACTTCGATTGGTCTGTTCGGGGTAGCTCAGTGCGCATCATCTTCTACGATTACCTAATCTTTGGTGAATAGAACGACTTAGCCGAATCGTCATAATGATCGCAGCTTTCGTTAAACGAAGCTGCTCATGACACCTGCTTGAGACTCACTAACCGAACGATATGAAATCTCGATGGCGTTCAATGCCAAAACAATCAAGATCCATAGAGAGGCCCGAAATGTATCGTAGGTATAGGTCAGGTTATATTAGTAAAAAACCTAACACCGCTTCGCTGCATAACCGCATTCAAATAAACCAAGTCTATTGGAAGAATTTTAATCGATTGGCTCAGATTGTCACATGAAATTCACTCGGATTAAAATGCCAACATCTGGCAGCGACATTGACTATAATGAACAACATCAAGAGCGCCTTTCGCACGCCCTTTTACCCTAATATTTGGGTTCACAAAAAGCAAGTCAATTAACCCAAGGCGTTTGTGTAGAGTTGTCGAAAATTTAAGCATTTTTACTTAAAAAGAACCATCTTTAGCAAAATAAAGAACCATCTTTAAAAAATGACAATCCGCTCAAATAAGGTGAAATCTTTAAAATGTCTTTGCTGATTCCGAAAAAACTGCCTCCTTTCTCACCGACATACACACCCCAATCAACTTGGAAGTTTTGCCTGCCGACAGACTCCACAGCTTGGCTCGAACTGCCAGATGAAGACTCATTCGAAACGAGAATACTCATGCTGGCTAGACTTGAAAATGACCTGATTTCGCTGGTGGATATGGAGGCTGAAAAAACGGATATTGACAACCCCGAAATTTGTCCAGCTTTACAAATTAAAAAATGGTTGAAGATTTTTCAGCAAACGGTCGCCATCAAAAATCGTTACGCCTGCTCCTGGCATTTATCCCCTTATCTCGAAACCGTCGCAGAAAAAATACGCAATCAGATTGGCAGCTTATCTCCCTATCTCCAGAGCGAAAATAAAATTGGGGAGTCGCATGTTAAAGTTCCAGATCAGACCGTTGAGATAATTCTTCACCTCATTCAGACACTGAGAAGCCGCCAGCCTAAAAAACTGAAAAACGATGAATCGTCTTCCGAACTCAAGGCATTTCGTATTCTCAAAAGTAATCAAAATCGCAGCATAAACAAAGTACGAAAATCACTCATTGAATACCTTAATCACACTCTGAATACCCACGCTGAGTTGCAAGTCATTCATTTACGCTTATCGGTTACAAACATCCGGCAGGAGAGCTCTCGCTTTCATCAAGACTTTAAAAGATTTATCGACGAGCTCAATCAATCGAATTACCACCTAAAAAAAGGGATTAAAGCCTACTTCTGGGCGATCTTGCCAACAGGAGAGCTCGATGTCACGCTTTTCGTTGACCTAAAAGCCATGAACGACTCGTATCAAGTGGTCTGTTCTAAAATAGGGAAACTCTGGATGGATTATCTAACTAAGAAATACGATTTAACTTGTGAAGACGGACTCACTAAGAAAAGCAATTTAAAAAAGATTAAATTACAGCCAACCCAAGCCATTTATGATCCAAGATTTGAAGATAAACCGCTCACATCTCACGGTGATACATTTAAGGCGTTGATTGAGCACATCACCTTGATCACTGGCTATCCCTATTATCTTCAGTTCAAGAATCGTTCACGTAAAAACAACCAACCAAATGACCCAAAAATCCAACGAAGCAAGTATTTTGGTAGAGGTGCAATTAGCAAGCACTGCCACTCTACCGACTTGAATCAAGAAATGTCCATCATGAAACAAACACAACTAGAAACCGCTTCAAAGCTCATTAAAGCATTCAACCTTCCTGTTGAAGAGGTTGCTCAAACACTCGACTTGCCCTTGCCAATCCTCCAAAACGCATTGCTAAATTCAGACAAATAAAAATTGTGTTAGGTTTCTATTGCTCAAAAAACTCTTTAAGCGCTAAGTAGTCACTGAAATGGGTTAATTTTTCTGCGTTGTTCGGGCTGTTGTCAGTACTTGTCTTCACAGGATTGGCTTCAAGCGTTTTTATCGCTTGTTGGTAAAGGTTATATTGTTTTTCTTCTGAAAGTGGCTCAGTGGCAGGATTTGGCTCATATTCGGATTTAAACGCCATTTCCACTTCATGGGTCAACTCGCCATCTGTATCAAGATACTCAGAATAGTCCCCTGCCAATTCTCGAAGTGCTTTGTAATCCTGTTTAAGCATATCTCGAAAAGCATACATAATGTCGTAAAAAGCACCCTCACGCTCTGGATGATTATCCAAACCCGACTCATACAAATCGACAAACTGTTCTTGTGCTTGCAATAATTCAGGAGTCATTGGCATTTTGGTAGTGTGCCAATGATCATAAACCGAGTGGAGAGCACGGTTATCATCCAACTTAAAGTCTTTATCTATATAAGCGGCAAGTATCACCATACCGTCATTGACGGCACGGTGATAGCGTTTAAGAAGCGTTAAAGCAAGGGCTTTGGATGAAAGTCTGGACATGGCATAAAGAATTTGTGAATTGGCTAAAGTATAGCAAAACTCAGTCAATCATGGCTTTCGTTAGCGCATCAAACTTAAAGAGAACAACTTAGCCAATGCATTTATCTACAGGATTCAAGCAAACACTTTTCTCGCCACTTGATTGCCTTTATTGAAGGCTTGATGGTGGCTGTGCTGATGCTGGGTAAGGTCGATTGGGTTGCCAATGGCGACTCCAAAAGAGTGTAAAAAGGTGCCTGCTCGCATTGAATCCACCAGTTCTTCATTCAAATTCAGCTGATCCATTAATTTTGGGCGTTTTAGATCAATATGCCCGGTTTTACGTGGATGCACCGCACGGCCAAGATAATCCACAAACTCAAAATAATCCTCTTCCGCAAAGGCAATCGTTGGGCGTGAATGCGGTTTGTGTTCAGTGGGGTCAAATGCCATGAGATTGGCTTTTGGGAGCTTGAGTAAACGCTCTAGAAACAGCTGTGAGCCTTTGGTGAGTTGCTCAAAAGTTTTAGATTGGATAATTGGGTCAACGGTTGGTGGTTGAACGCCCATACGAGACTGTAGACGACGTTGAATCGAGGTAAAATCAGAGTGAATCAGGTCTTCTGCCATATTGGCTCTGACTGGGTTTAAATCCACATAGGCAAGCACCGATAAAATCGCCTGCTCATCCAGTAGCATCTGACTTTTGAAGCGCCCTTCCCAAAAATGCCCTTTAACGCCATCCTCTTTATTCGCAAGACGAGCAATGGACTCATTCAGCACGCGCATATACCAAGACAGATCATGCAAACGCGCACGATATTCTTCCGCCAACTCGGCAATATCCGCCAATAGATAAGGGTCTTGAGTGTTAGGGTTGGACAAATACATCTGCAAACGGGGTGGTGGATTAAACAGCTGAGTCCAGCGATCTAAAACCTCTTGATCCGACCAATTCAACGCACGTTCTTGATCGACTCGAATCACCAAATGATAATGATTGCTCATCACTGCAAAGCCACCAATATCGACGGCAAAGACCGAAGCCAATTTAAGCATCAGCTCTTCAATCCAGACTTTTCGATGTTCGTAATTTTGACCGGAAAGATGATCCACACCGGCTAGGAAAGCACGACGCACACAGCGGTTGACCAAATGATACCAAGGGGTTTCGGAAAGAATGATTTGTTGTTGACGGGCACGAGTCATAAATCACCTCTTAAGTTGAGGATTTCATAACTTCAGTATGCGCTTAGGAATTGAGAAAGGCAAGAGAAAAATGGGTGTCCTTTTTCTTCAACTCGAATCACCAAATGATAATGATTGCTCATCACTGCAAAGCCACCAATATCGACGGCAAAGACCGAAGCCAATTTAAGCATCAGCTCTTCAATCCAGACTTTTCGATGTTCGTAATTTTGACCGGAAAGATGATCCACACCGGCTAGGAAAGCACGACGCACACAGCGGTTGACCAAATGATACCAAGGGGTTTCGGAAAGAACGATTTGTTGTTGACGGGCACGAGTCATAAATCACCTCTTAAGTTGAGGATTTCATAACTTCAGTATGCGCTTAGGAATTGAGAAAGGCAAGAGAAAAATGGGTGTCCTTTTTCAACGGGAGAAATCTCCACGGCGGTTATTAGATCTCTCACGTTCGTTCGAGATGACATAAAAACAAAATCCACTTAGAAAAAACCCCCAATCTGAAGATTGAGGGTTTATTTGCGTTAACCGCACGCCACCTTGCGATGACGTTTGGCATCTCTAGTTAGACTAGGGATTAAGCGAAGTTTGCACCAACAAATACATTGTCAGTTGCATTCACAACACCGATCAACTCGATTGTATCGAATGCACCAGCTACACCACCAGTTTCTTCAAGCTGATAGATACCAGCCGATCCGTTACCAGTGTAAGCCACAACAGTGATTAACGCATTACCAGCTGCACCGGTTACTGTCTCAGCATTCAACCAAGCTAGTACGTTCGCAGTGTTAGAAAGAACACCGTTTTGGAACTGAGTTGCATCGACTTCAATGATTGAACCGTCTGCAACCGCTGTCGCACCACCTGCGAAGTTGTTGTAGAACAATCCATCAGAGCTACCAGTAGTCAATACGTCATCCGAACCGAAGTTCGTGATAGTGACCGCTGAATCATCACCGTCATCAACAGTTGCGTTGTTAGTGATAATTACAGTGTTTGCACCTATACCTAGATTCACAGTTTGAAGATCACGATCGGCATCAGCAGCGTCAAATGTGATGCTGTTTGTACCATCAGCTAATGTGAAGGTTTCAATTGCAGCGTCTGCCGAAGTAATCGTACCTGCATCAGTCAGAGTCACTGCATCAGCAGCACCAGCAGCAGTAATACCGTTTGTAGTGAAGTCATTCAACTGAGCAACGGTCATTGTGATACCACCAGTAAGATCTAATAGACCTCCAGTTGCATTTCCTGCCGCACCACCGTCACTTACACCTGTGATATTCGCACCATCGGTTGCTTCAATAGTATCAGTTGCATCAATAACATATTCACCAGTTACTGTGTTACCACCAATGATAATTGTATCTGCGGAAGCATCATCAGAATCAATGTTTACATCAGTTTGTCCAGCATTAACTGTAATGCTGTTGGCTTCATCATCAATAATATATGCCTCAACACCAACACGGGCGGTTACTGCACCAGCAGTGTCAACATCTAATGTTTGGCCATTTGCTGTATTAATAACACTTGAGTAAGCTTCATGTTGCTCTTGTGTTAGCGTCACAGTCAAGAACTCGTTATTCAAGTCAAGAGCCACATCTGAATCATCAGAGTTTAGTACACCAGAAATATCTACCGTAGTTCCAACACCACTGTTTGTAACACGAATCACATCACCAGTTTCAGCAATTTCATCATTAAGGTCTGATGTAAATGCACCAAGGGCACCGTCAAATACTACTGTAGTATTTGTACTACCTTCTGAAGTGATATTTTGACCCGTTGCTGAAAGTGTAAATACGAAACTAGAATCAGTACCAAGACCGTCGATTTCATAATTTTCAACATCAGCATCTGCAGTCACTGCATCAACACCACCACGATCATCAAAGATAATCGTCTCAACACCTGCAGCTTGTGTGATTTCAGTATGCTGTGCTGCAGTCATTGTTACAGTTGCATTATCAGCAACAGTAATAGACTCAGCCGTAGTAGCTGCACCATCGTTAATATTAGTGATGTCTGCACCGTCTGTTACAGTGATGATATCTGCACCATTTGCTAGATCGTATTCAGCACCAGAAGCTACAGTTGCGCCACCTACAACTACTGTTACCGCAGCACCTGCAGCACCGTTGATGTCTACATCTAGGTTGTTAGCGATTGCAATCACTCCGCCTGCATTCAACGTATACTCTTCAATATCTGCGTCTACAGCTAAATTCGTTGCCGCAGTAGTGATTGTCAGGTTGTTAGTCGTAACAACTGTGTCAGTAATGACAACAGCATCATACTGAGCATCTGTCATGGTTGCATCACCGTTAACATTGATGGTTTCACCATTACCTGATGCAATTGTTGCATTTGCAGCAATATTTGTTCCATCAGCAAGGTTAATGATGTCGCCAGCAGCTTCACCAGTAATTGTTCCAGAGAAAGTACCAGAAATAGAAACTGTATCGTTACCGCCAGCAGAGATGTCAACATTTTGCGTTGTTGAGGCAACAGTAAAGTTGTCTGCAGCAGTGCTTAGCAATGCATAGTTTTCAACTGCTGCATCACCTGTCATGGTAACAGCATCAGTAATGTTGATGGTTTGCACACCAAACAGTGATGCATTTGCAGGTGTAACATAGGCAGTGTGTTGAGCACTTGTCATAGTTACGTTTGAACCACCTTCGAAAGCAGCTGAACTGAATGTTGCAACGCCTGCACCAGAGATATCAGTCGTACCACCAACAGTCAGTGTATCAATCGCAGAAGGAACTGGAGAGATTGCAGCAAAAGTCGTAACACCTGAATCTACGCCATCAACAAAGATGGTCGCACCAAGGATGTCGTTGTTCATTTCAAATGCACGTGGAACGGCTGCTGCAGTCACGTGGAGAAGGTTTCCAGCAGCATCAACATCATAATAAACATCACCGTTTACAACGTCACCTGCTTCGATTGCAGAAACACCATCAAGGTTGATACGTAGATCGTCGTTATTCAAAGTACCATCACGGTTGATGTCAACCCATAGGATTTGATCATCTGTTTGGAAAACGTAAGCGATTTCACCGGCCGGTACATTGTTTACCGCAGACTGAGCATCTGCAAAGTTCGCAGCATTCATGCTTGAACCTGCTACCAATACATTACCTGCTAGCATGTCTGTATCTAGAACGATACGATCGCTGCCTGATACAAATCCAGTCACAGTATCGATTTCTGTTCGCGTACCGTTAGAGTCTGCTACATAACCGTAAGTGATGTCGTTGTCGCCTTCAGACGCGTCGATTTGGTCTGCACCTGCGCCACCATAGATAGTGTTCACACCACCTGTTTGGTTACCACCTGCGTTAATGATGTCATTGTTCGCAGAACCGAAGATCATGTCATCACCCGCACCAGTGTTGATGGTAATGATGTTTGCACCAGAAATATCTGTTGCATCGATAACTAAATCATCCGCTACCGTTTCTGCATTCACAGTGAACGCATCAACTGGCGTTGTGTTGTTATCAAACAACTCGTCACCAATACGAACTAGTGTCGTCTGTCCAAGATCGTTTGTTCCGTTTTCATCAACGATGTTTAGCGTTTCTAGATTAGTTACCCCAGCAGTGTCTGCAATACCATTCTCTGTAATGATGTTTAATACGTCACCTGCATCGTCACCGAAGTCTAGGTTATCATTCGCATCTAGGTTACCTGCATCGATGTTTACAGTAATGTTTGCTGAAGATAGATCTGCTGCAACGATATCGTTACCACCACCTAGATTGATGGTTAGTTCACGATCAAACCCTTCACCGATGTTGATGTCATCGTTACCATTACCTTCTGCATTGATTGTGCCGAAGTCAACTTTTGAATCTGCGATTTCGTTGATTGTAACGACGTTGTCACCTGCAGCCAGTGTTAGTTCTTCAACTGACGTGAAGCCGTTAAAGATTTCATCACTTAGTACTGCACCAGCCGTTAGCATTTGAACCGTATCGTTGTCCGCACCACCATCAATCATGTCTGCAGAAGTGATACCTTCAAGTGTTGCGTCCGCGTTGTATGTGAAGTAGAACGTATCATCACCGGCATTACCGTAAAGCTTATCAACACCTTCTAGTTGAGCCGCATCTGTTCCATCACCCGCAAAGATCATGTCGTTGCCGTCACCACCTTCGATGGTATCGTCACCTGCACCACCTACGATTATGTCGTCACCGGCATTACCGTGAAGTGTGTCAACACCTGCGTTACCGATGATGTTATCGTCTTGGTCAGTCCCTTTAACCGTGGTATCGAAACCGTTTGTGACTGTGAATACGTTGAAGTCATTATTGATGCCATCATTACGATCAGTCGTTGTTACTAGAGTTGAAGCGTCTAAGGTTGCACCATCACCTTCTGCACCGAAGTTTGCAGTCATTTGATCTGCATCACCTAGTAGGTTCAAAGTCGCACCCGCATCAACTTGTGACGCGCCTAGCATGTAGTTTTCATCTGCAGCATTAACCGTTAGGTTAGTTGTTGTAAAGACATCAGAATCAAACGAACCAATCATATCTGCAACAAGATCCGCATCGTTGTGCGTCACGTTTAGCGTGGTTTCACCAGCGGCGGCAGTGAAAGACATCGTTGTAACTTGGTCAACTGCGATTTGGTAGTCATCCGCTGCTGTTGCATTGGTAACAGTCACCGTACCAGAGATGTCAGTATCTTGAACGTTGTTTGTAGCACCTAGACCATCTGTACGCGTATCGTCGAAGATGAACGTTGAGAAGTCAGACGTGATCAGACCACGATCTAGAGTGATGTTCTCACCAGCAATAGCTGTATCGTCAGTATTTTGTGACCATACATCGATTACCAACTCTTCAGTATTCACTGTGTTGTTGATTGCATCAAGAACGTCAGTATCTAAACCGTTGCCATCTAGATCAGTGGCTGCATCAGTGTCGTTGAAGTGGATTTCTAGACGGTCAGTACCACCGGCACCATCCATCATGTCATTTGCATCAAAACCAGTTGAAGATAGAACCACTAGGTCACCTGCCTCTTGCATGGTGATGTCGTTGTCACCTTGACCGATAACTAATGTGTTTGCACCCATTGCACCATCGTAGTTAATACCTAGGTTGTTGCCAAGAAGGTTAGTTTCTAGAGTTCCCTCTAACATTGATGCATCAAATGTTGTGATGTCTTGAGTCAAAGAACCCGTTAGATCCGCTACAGTTACATCTGCATTACCCATCATGTTGATGGTGTCTAGGTTGTTTGTACCGTTTAGACCGAAGAAACCAGTGTTCGCTGCGTTGTCGATTGTGTAGGTATCGTTGTCTAGTTCGATGTTTAGCGTATCGATTGCATCAGCTTCTGTTGCTGTTGTGAAAGTGATGCTTGAACCATTTGCTTGGTCAAACATTACATCTGCTTCGTTGTCAGCATCGTTGTTGTTGAAGTAACCAACAGACATGTCAGATGCAGTGTTGAAGAATTTGAAATCTGCATCGTCAACAAGGCTCTGAATCACAATATTACCAACAGATTGGTAGTTCATTGCTTCTTCAACACCCGTTGTGTTAGTGAAGTCAATGGTTAGATCTTCTAGTGCTTGAAGCTCAACGTTTTCAACGTTTTGCATTTTCGGGAAAAGGGTTGTAGCTGTAGCATCACGGTCTTCAACAACACGGATTGTGTCCGTACCGTCACCACCGTCGATAGAATCCGTAGAACCTAGAGTGTGAGCACCACCGCCTTGAACAGAACCTGCATAGAACTGATCATCACCAACAGTTGTTTGTGAGTTTTCTTGCTGTGAAGTTGGAGTGAAGTCATCCGCACCTTCAGTCAACGTAAAAGTTTGTCCGATAGCATCTACACCATCAATCACTGCTTTCGCAGCGTCAATAGACGCTGGATCTGCAGTTACGTTGTCTAGCGCCTGGATTGCAAGCGCAACGTCATTTGAACCTACGTCAATTGCGAAGTAAGTCCCTACTGCAACTTTGTTATCAAACAGCGCTTTATCTGCTTCTGAACCTGGGTTAGATAGAGATTTAAACATCTCAACAACGGTTTCACCACGTGAGTTGATGCCATCATTCATCGCACCTGCCCAGAATGCCAGTCCTTCAGCATCTGGTTCACGGTTAAATACGTTTTGGTAAACTTTGGTTACGAACTGTTCGTTAGTTAATGCGTCTGAGTAATTCGCATTCACTTCAGGGATAGTTTGGTCATTAAAAATCGCGTTTGAAACATCCGTTACCGTTGGGTTAACACCATCAGTAATTGATTTCGCCCAGAAGTCTAAACCGTCTGCATCCGGCGCGCGGTCAAACGCGGCAATATAGACGCTGATTAGTTCTGCTTGTTGTTGTGTCGTTAAAGCCATTCGATAATCTCCTATTGAGTGGACTTATTTTTGCTTCGACTTTTGTAGGAAACTTTACAAAGTACCTGCCAAAAGACGCGAGTGAGTAATTTACTGGTTAAAATAACTTGATCAAGTTACTCGTAAGCACGAGTTAGTAAAAATTACACTCCGGATTATTGCATAAGTTTTTTTACTTGCGCAGTGATTTTTGTCACAAAACTGGCTTTTTTCTGCTTAAATGGTTTTTTTGTATGAAAAGTTGCGGCAGATTAAATATTGCTTACTCTGCAAAAATGATTAAGCGATAGTAAAACATACACAAATGTCTTGTCATTGAAAATTTTTAATTACATTTTACTTATTAAGTAGGTTTTTTAATTGGATATTCCTTACAGTCATTTAAAGAGAACAGCTCTTTTTAGCGCATTTAGCCAACATGATTTACACGCACTTGCACCACAAATTAAAGTATTTGAATTTGCTAAAGGGTTAACCATCGTCAAGCAAAATAGCTTAACGCAAGGCATTTTTATTATTTACAAGGGGCGATTAAAAATTCATAGCCTTGATTATGAACACAAGGAAACAGCGTTTATTTTTTTAAACCCTGGTGATTTTTTTGGCGAGCTTTCGGTTATTGACGGCATTCCATCGTCAGTCAATGTTGAAACCGTTGAACCGAGTATTTTGTTAATGATTCCCACTGCCGTGGCTAAGCATCTGCTGACTACTCACACAGGCTTTAATCAGTCCGTATTACAGAAACTGGCTAATTCGTTACGTCAAAGTAACCAAAAAATCCAAATGCTGAGCGCCAAAAGTTTTGGCCGCGTCATCTATTTTTTAAGTACGCATGGCAATAGCAATTTACAGGGCGAAGTGCATGGTAAAATGCTTACCCATGACGAAATTGCTTGCATGGTTAATTTAAGCCGCGAAACGGTGTCGCGTTCGATTAGCCAATTACAAAAGCAAGGCTATTTAAGTTTCTATTATCAAGGGAATCAAAAAATGTTCTGTGTTAAACCCATGGCAATGGAAAACTTACACCTACCTACTCCCGTAAGAAATCCTCAATTTCAATAACCAAGTTTAAGAAACACAGTGTCAGCACCAATTGATTTCAAGGCGTTTTGGCAAAAGGAACAGGATGGCTAATTTCCGAATTTCACTGTTTTTGTTGTTATGGACAATTTCCTATTCCGTTTTGGCGGAAGCGGGCGTTGTGGCTTTTTCCGTTGGTGAAACTTCGGTTAAAAAAGGACAACTGATTGAAGTCGGGCAAACAATTACAACAGGCGGTAATGGCCACGTACACATCCGCTTTATCGATGGCGCAAAACTTAGCTTGCGCCCTAATACCGTGCTAACCGTCGAAACCTACCAATACGACCCTGATCATCCTAAAAATAACCGCGTTAAACTTTTTTTAGAAAAAGGCGTGGCGCGCAGTGTCACAGGCGAAGCTGGCAAACTCAATAATGAGGGTTTTCGGATGAACACCCCGATTTCGGCAATCGGTATTCGCGGTACCGATTACACGGTTATAACGACTGAAAAGATGACTCGTATTATGGTCAGTTCAGGTGGTGTGGGCATCTCGCCTTTTGATAAAGACTGCCAACCTGAAGACTTTGGTGTTTGTAACTCGCCGAATTTAGTGGAGTTATTTGAAGGTGATTCTCATTTATTGGAGATTAATCATCCGCGTGATCGCGCGCTCTTAATTAATTTAGACAGTGCGTTACAAAATCCAGACCTATATCAGCAAGATGATTACAGTAAAACTCTTTTTCTTGATGAAAACGCACGCTTACCTGATGACCTGTCAACCAACAATACTCCACAAATTGGCTGGGGGCATTGGAACCGTTATCAGCCGGTATTAGGTGAGTTGTTTATTCCAATGACACCTTACCTAAGTACGGATTGGCGAGTGGTTTCAATCAACCAGTTTTTTGGGCTTTTTTTGCCGGATAAAGACCCTGAATTACCCAAAACAGGTCAATTGGATTTTTCACTGGATCGCTACCAAGCGTTTGGCATTGTCGATAATCGCATTGAAACCGCGCAGATATCAAATCCAAACTTGACAATCAACTTCTCAGACCGCAGCTTTCAAGCTAGCTTTAACGTCACATCCGCAAGCATCAGTACAGTCTTAAGTGGTAAAGGGGTTATCGACAATATTGGCTTTTTACGTTTTAGTGATGCGTCTTCTCGCTTTTCGGGCGCACTCAATCAGGATTTAACCCAAGCGGGTTTGTTGTTTGAAAAAACGCTTAACGATAATCAAAGGGTTTTAGGCAGCAGTGCGTGGATTAAAAAATAACTTAGTACTGATTGGTTTGGCCATTTTGGCTTTTAGTATTCAACTGCCAACTTTACAGCAAAATTTATATGATTTTAAAGTGCCGCTACGGAGTAACGAAAGTCACTTTACGACCCCAATTGTGATTGTTGCGATTGATGAAACAAGCCTGCAAAACCAGGGACACTGGCCCTGGCCAAGAGAGCGCCTGACCGTATTACTGAAAACTCTTCTGGATGAATATCAAGCAACAGCGGTTGGCCTGCATTTGCTGCTGCCAGAAAACGGGCAAATGCAACAGGATAAGATACTTGCCGATCTTATCAATCGTAAACCGATTACCACGTCACTGGCTTTTAATCTAAACGACCGCTTATATTCGGGTTACTTAAACCAGGGCATTCCAGTGAGTGAGATGAGTCCACTTGGCTTTTCTCCGGCCCTTTTTCCTCAAGCAAAGGGCTGGGTAGGGGTTTTCCATGACTTAGCAACAACACCGAGATTATCTGGACATTTGAATGCCAACATAGACTCCGACGGCAAGATTCGGCGTATTCCATTGTTCATTGAAGCGCAAAATATGCTTTATCCACAGATGACTTTGGCCATGTTGTATGAATTATTAGATGCGAAACAAGACCCTACTGCTTGGACTGCGACCTTACCAAAACACTTGGCCGTAAAATCGACGTTAATCCCTTATGACTTTCCTAACGAGCTAATACCGGTTATCTCTGCACAGGCGATTTTTGCTAAAACCGCGCCGCCGAGCCTGTTAGAAAATTCATTAGTCTTAATTGGTGCAACCGCTGCTGGGGTTGGTGACGTGGTCGCAACACCAATGGCAAATCAATTACCTAGTGTGTATTTACAAGCTTATCTGTTAAACGCTGCTCTAGGTCAACGCTGGTTGATAACCCCCCCGCTAGAACGTGAGTTAACCGCTTTGGGGTTTGTCGTATGGACACTATTACTGATTCTTGTTGCTCAACACTTACGCACGTTCGTGCTGTTTGGATTGATGATTTTCACGCTGAGTGTTTTATGGATAAGCAACGTATGGCAGTTTGTTTCTTTGGGTGTGCATTGGGACTTTAGCCCGTGGTTTTGGTTGTTTAGCGGACATTTTATTTGGCTTGTTTATCAACGCTACCAATTTCATGCTCAACGCAGTAAAACGATTGAACAGATGTTTAAATCGTATGTTCCACCGACGGTGTTGCATAAACTGATTGCCGGTCAATTTGAACATTTAGAGCAAGGCGAACGTCGCAAAATTACGGTTATGTTTGTTGATTTGGTTGCGTTTACGCAACTGGCAGAGAACAGCGACCCACGTGAACTAACCCAGCTAACGCGCTCGATTTTTAATACGCTGACACCGGTTATTTTGTCTCACCAAGGCACCATTGATAAGTATATGGGCGACTCAATTATGGCTTTTTGGGGCGCTCCGCTTGCTGATGACAATCAAGCACATAATGCCGCTTTAAGCGCACTTGAGATGCGTCGATTAATGCACGAAAAGTTTCCAAACTTAGGGTTTGGAATCGGTATCCACACTGGCGAAGCGATTGTGGGGAATGTTGGGTCTGATTTTCGTCATGCCTACAGCGCATTGGGCGACACAGTTAATATTGCCGCGCGGATTGAGCGACAAACACGCCGTTACCCACACTCGATTCTCTTATCCAAACAAACCGCTCTGGAGTCAGGCCTGCTTACCGAATGGGTCGATGAGTGCCAGCTAAAAGGAAAACAACAATGCGTCAGTTTATATACGTTAGCATCCTAAGCGGGCTTCTCATTGGCATATCACTTACCCCTTTAAAAGCAGCGGGCCTGCAAGACATTAATCAATTAGAACAACGACTATTTAGCGAAAGCGAAAGTGCAGAACTTTATTTAGCGTTGGCACAAGCTTACGCGCAAAGCGGTGACATTAATTCTGCACAGGCCTATTTGCAGTTAATCGAAGAGACGTGGCCCCTTGATACCCTACCCAAAACTTTGCAAACTCAGCTGACTCTGCTCACTGAACAATTGAAACTTTATCACCCCTCCAAGCCTGAACAACATCACTATATGCTCGTTTTAGAGAGCGGTTATGAATCAAACGCAAACCGCGGAACGGATTTGGATTTTTTAACATTTTCTCTCGATAATGGCGAAGCGCTTTATTTAAGCTTGGACGAACAGTCTCAGAAACGCGAAAGTTTTTTCATTAGCGCAACAGCATTGCATCACTATTTACCTGAAAACCAAGATTGGATGATTTCAACTGCGGTTGAAACGACTCAATATCGCAACCCAGAGTTAGATAGTAGCCTGTTGATTCGTTCAAGTTTACGCTGGCAAACACAGAGCATAACCCTCTATCACTATGAAAACAGTCGCCGTTTAACGGGTATGTTATACAGCGGAAATTACCAACCTTTTAACTGGGCTTTCAGACGGCAAAATGATCGACAGGTTGGCAGTGTTGGAGTTTCTATGCCCTGGGGACAAAAAGACACCTCCCATTCAGTCGCCCTAAATTTGGGTATTGACGAACCACTCGAAAGAAGAGCTGGCGGGATTTCCGACAATATACGTTTTAAATATCAATTCAATCAGAACCGCTTGAACCTTAGCTATCAATTTGAATATGGCCGAGATCGCCAAGCCTACAATCCTTTTTTCTATGCTGATAAACACGATGAATATCACTGGCACAGCTTGGCTTTAGGTTACACACTCAGTCAGAGCCTAACGCATCGTTTAGGCTTAAAGCTGCAATATGACCGAAAAAAACATGACATTGCTTTGAATAGCTGGAACAACGCGATGTTGCAACTTAACTGGGCTAAGATGTTTTAAAAAGGCGAAACAGAAATCCGCTGAATACTGCGCCGCGACATTGTTCCCTTTTAAGGGGCTATCACTTCGCTGTCCTAACTCACTAAACCCTTCGGCAAACTAAACCGAAACTTTTATTCAGTGACTCTTTAGCATTGCTTCTAACGTCTGCTGTAAAGTTCGAGTAGGTCTTGCTTGTATCCATTGATGTAATTTTTGTGCATCCCCCCCTAAACGCGGCAACTCATTGGCGCGCACCAGTGCAGGATTAGTCTGGATCTGCGGATAATAATTTGTGAGAGTGTGTAACATTTCGATCACCTCTTGCAAGGCGACAAGCCGCTGACTGCACAAATTAACCTGTCCTAAAGCTTGCGGATTTTCAAGTAGCTGCTGGTACCAATCGCACACATCAGCAACATCGTTAAACTCTCGCCAGACTTGTAGGTTTCCCAAAGCGATAACTTGCGCTTTTTCTTTAAAGTGCGCAATCAATTTAGGAATTACAAAACTTTCTGCTTGGCCAATACCCGTGTAATTAAACGGCCTAGTAACCAAAATCGGTAGTTTATCTTGATATGTTTGCGCCAACTGCTCCATAGCTAACTTGGCATATCCATAGTGGTTTTGCGGACGTGGACAGAGTGATTCATTCAATAGTTCAACACCGTGATGAGTACCATAGACCGCAGCGGAACTGGCTAAGATTACTTTTTTTGGCGGCGACTCAAGTTGACATAGAGCATTAAGCAAGTTTTCACTGCCCAACACATTAACCCGATAAAAATCGAGCGTATTACTGTGCGCCACAAAACTGACGGCAGCAAGATGAATCACATAATCAATCTGCTGTGAACACGCCAGAGCTCGTAATTCAGTATCAAGCATCGAAAAATCAGTAATATCGGCTTGTAAGGATAAGACGATATAGCCATTTTGGGTTAGGTGGTCACTGAGATGCTTGCCGGTAAAGCCATTGCAGCCCGTGATGAGAACACACTTATTCATTTAAAATGAATGGCCCGTTTGATTACGTTCAAGATCAGCCTTAACCATCATGGCACACAGCTCTTCTAACGACGTTGTTGGATACCAGCCCAGCTCATCAATGGCTTTCTGTGGATTGCCAATCAGTAAGTCAACTTCTGCTGGACGATAGAACTGCGGATTCACTCGCACCAAAACCTGTTCGTTCGCAGTGTTAATGGCAATTTCCGCCTCTGCCTGCCCTTCGAAACGCAAAGTAATTCCCACCGCTTTAAACGCCATACGCACAAAATCACGAACAGTCTCTGTTCGATTGGTCGCCAATACATAAGTATCAGAATGTTCGGCTTGGAGCATTCGCCACATTCCTTCGACATACTCCTTGGCAAACCCCCAGTCACGTTTGGCATCCATGTTTCCCAACTCTAAACAATCTTGCTTACCTAAGTAAATCTTGGCAACTGAGTCGGTGATTTTACGGGTAACAAACTCTTTACCGCGTAAAGGAGATTCGTGGTTAAAGAGAATGCCACTACTCGCAAAAATGCCATAAGATTCGCGGTAGTTAACACACATCCAATGGGCATAGAGTTTGGCAACACCATACGGACTGCGCGGATAGAAAGGGGTTGTCTCTTGTTGAGGAATTTCTTGAACCAGCCCAAACATCTCTGAGGTGGAAGCTTGATAGAAACGAATCTTTGGATTGACAATACGAATGGCTTCTAGCAAATGCACGCAGCCCAATCCGGTAATCTGCGCGGTTGCCAATGGCTGCTCAAATGAGACACCAACAAAACTTTGCGCCGCCAAATTATAAATTTCATCTGGCTGAATCTCCGCTACCATACGAATCGCATTGGCTTGATCCGTTAAATCAAATTCCACTAACTTAAGATTCGAGTGCGATTGGATGCCTAAGTCTTCAATCCGCCAAAAATTAACCGAACTGGTGCGACGGTAAGTCCCAAAGACTTGGTATCCTTTTTCTAATAACAATTGCGCTAAATAGGCCCCGTCTTGACCGGTTATCCCAGTGATAATCGCTTTTTTTACCGTCATGACTTGATTCATCCATTATTTAAATGGCGGCTATTTTACCTGAATTAACGACGGTTTTTTAGCCCTTTAAATTGGCAAATAAATCATGAACTTTAGCAGCCAATTACAGATAAAAAAAGCACAACTGCAGACGATTTACACCACACTTTGTGGCATCAATGACTCATCTGGCATGGTTTCTTGTATGATTAAGTTCAATAACTGCTGCGCCGTATTTTTCCACAACCAAGGCGATTCATCGACAATCTGTCCGCCATGTTTCACGCGCTCTTTTGGCCAATCAGCAATATACGCTTTCAGTAATTCGTAAAGCTGGCTACTGGTTCGAAAATAGTCAGGATATTCACCCGCAACCTCACGGAAAACGTCAAGTTCACGAGCAATAATCGCTTGTTGATTAAACATCGCCTCAACCAGCGGTAAGCCAAACCCTTCGCCTTCGCTCGCAAAAATTAACGCCTGTGCTGTTTGATAAGCGATAACCAGTTCTTGGTCGGAAACATCTTGAAGCCAGAACAATTGTTGCTGATACTTCGGATGCTGTTCAATTTGATCAATAATTGGCTGCGAGCCTTTAAGCTCGCCAAGCGCTTTTGCCGATTTTGTTTTCTCTACAACAGTTGAATCGTGAGAAGCGGGCGATGGCTGACACCACCCTTTTTTGCCTATCACGACAAGTTGCACTTGCACCCCTTTTTGCCACAACCGAGTAAAAACATCCAAAACTTGACGATGTCCTTTTCTTGGCTCAATGGTTCCAACCATGATAAACGTTGGTACTTGGTCAAAACACACTAAACCATGCGCCGCCTGCCAAGCCTGAATGCGACTTTTTTCTAGCGGGGCTTGAGGAATAAAATCTGCACCGAGTTTAAGGGGATAGACTTTACTCATCGGCAATTGCGATTGCGTTTTTTTCAAGTAACTTTGCAACTGAACACAGATACTTTCAGATATTGTCAGGACAAAGTCTTGCTGCATGATAACCCTTAACCAATTTTTATAAATCGGTAAGACTTCTTCTGGAAAATAATCTGGAAACTGTAACGGAAGCATATCAAAAAGCGTAAAACCGACTTGCACGCCTTGGCATTTTAGATGATTAAAGAAGCCCTGTTCATAAGCTTGGAAAACCTGATTAGGTGCCCAATCCAAACCTAAAACGACATCACCAACTTGGGGTTGATAACTGACGTCACCATCCGCAAAAAAACTGGCATCAGATAAATCAACATCCAACCAACTCAAGGCACTTTTATTTGCGTAAACATACTGCCATAAGCTCTCAATTTTATGCAGATACACTAATTCAACTCGCCATGCATCAGACTGCGACAATAACGCCTTAAATAGCTGTCGAGCGTATCTCTCAATACCTGAGTTAAGGCCATTTTCGATGGTGGCGGTAACATCTAACAACAAACGGCGAGGCTGATAAGCTCTTGGTAAACTCGCATCTAGGGCATTACCAAAGCTGATTAATGCGTCATGATTTTCACGCGGTAGAGATTCTATTGCCTTTATAGCAACTTGCTCCAAACTGGGATAGCAAGACTCGATTGCTTGATAATAAGCGCGAGCACAGACATCTGGAGTATGAACGTTCAACCAATCAGAAATATTCTGTTGATAGACCGCTTTACAGGAAGGCGATTGAATATCTGAACGAATTTGCGCAATTTTTGCGACCAATTCAGCAATGCTAGGGGTATCGGATACAGACCAACAAATGTCTTTTGGCAACTCATCTTGCCAACCAATTGCATTGATAATAAGAGGAATTTTAGCGCTCAAGCAGTCCACTACAGAGGCGGAAGTTTCACCACGATTGTCATTCTTAAGCTGAATAGCTAAGTCGCAACGCTGCAAAAACGCATGATATATCTCTGCATCAACCGTATCCGTTAAGTAAACTCGATTTTGTAACGCATTGGCGACAATAAACGCTTCCAATTCAGCTTGATAAGCAGCATCAATTAAGCTGCCTACAATCACTAATTTTCCATGTTCCAATGGGTACAAAGCATCCCATTGAGCAAATGCTTCAATAATAGAATGCGTTGCTTTACTTGGCGCAACCAGTCCAAAACTGCACAACAGCGTATCTTGCGGATTTATTTGATTTAAGATAGCTGATCCATTTAACTCTACTGAAAAAGAGGTGGAATGCTCCGTGTCTAAATGTGTCGCTATTAACGGCGCACTGCTAACAAAAGGGATGCGCTGCCAATTGGTAACAATACCCGCGCCATAATATTGTTGTGCCAGTTTTTTAATTGCATCTGAATGCACTAAAAGACCTAATGCTGATTGCAAGATCGACAGGTTAACAGGCCAATTCTTTGATAGAGACAGAAAATCAGCATTTGGCTTTAAGGTGGACAATAATGCCGGAAAGCCGTGTGAATGCCAAAGTGCTTTGCGCCAAAATCCGTGTTGCTGGGCTTGCAGTTCTTGATGTGAAAAAACATTGCCAAAGTAAAAATCGTGCAACACGACCACACCAGGAAACTTTTTTAAAAATTCATAATTTTGCAGATGATGCAACGATGCGCCAATTTGATAAACAATTCGTTCAAATTGCCCTGCATTTACCTCAAACCACTGAGGACTTCGAACCGGAATACCGTGCACGCTCGCTTCACTGTGATTATGAATCAATGTAATCTGATAATGCACATTCAATGCTTTTAATAAACGAACTTGATAATCCGCGATACCACTTATTTCGGGGGGTAAAGGAGAGAAAATCGCCAACGTCGGTTTAGTCTCATTTAAAGGCTCGGATTGCAATTTTTGTATTTTCCGACTCTCAATCGCTGTATCACAAACATCAATAGCAACCTTCGCACTTTTCGCCCAAGTAAACTTTTTGGCTTGCTCTATTCCGTGATTCTCTAACTGTTTTCTAAACTCTGGCTCAGCTAAGACTTGAGTCATTTTTTCAACTAAAGGGTGTAAATTATATGGATCAAATAAGGCGGCTTCTAATCCAACAACCTCAGGGAGTGAGCTTTGATTGGAGGCCAATACTGCAGTCCCTGCCGCCATGGCTTCAAGAGGAGGCAAACCAAAACCTTCATGCCTTGAAGGAAAGACAAATAAAGTCGCTTGCCGATAAAGCGTAAGCAAGTCGTCATCACTAAGGTAACCCGTAAAAATCAGTTGCGTTTTATCAAGCTTATGATGAATGGCTATGGATTCTAGTCGCTTTTTTTCGGCGGGATGCAATTTACCGGCAAAAACCAGCTGGTGTGTTTGTTTTATGGTTTCTGCAAGCCGCGCATAAGCCGTAATTAAATAGTCTAAATTTTTACGTGAATCCGCACCACCGGTATAGAGCACAAACGGAGCATGAATCCCGAAACGATTAAGCACTTTTTCAGCCTGACAAACGTCTTGCTCTTGAGTAAGCCGCTTGGCAAAACCTTCATCCAAGCCAGCTGACAAATTGAGTACTTTAGCTTGCTCAACTTGGGGGAAATTATCTTGGAGCTCTCTTTTTGATGAATACGATATAGCCCCCCAAGCATCCATTTGCTTTAGCGCGTCAAGTTGAGAGTAGTAAAACTGTTTAAAGTCCGCTGAATTATCCAAATAGTCTTTCGGGTACAGGTAGGGAATTAAGTCATAGAATACACAAGCGACTGGGATGTCTTGAGCAACAAATTGATGGTGTTTTATGACGCAATCATCAGCAAACCCCTCAAATAAACTGGTAATAAAAACCACATCCGGTTTAATACTGGCAATAACCGCTTCTCTTATTTTCTGTGCGGGCTCACGATAATCTCTCTGCTCAGCATCATAGTAAGCACAAGACTGAGGAGGAAACCAGCGATGTATTTGTTGAGGTGACACATAGGCACTAAACAGCTTATCAAGCGGCTTAAGGCTCTCGGTAAACTGTCCATTCAACAATAAATGAAATTCATGCTCAGAATGACTTAGCATAGCTTTAACCAGTGAAAGGCTATAACGACCAATACCGCGAAAGCGGCTACCTGGGGCTTGCGCACCCTGCATATCTATTAATATTTTACTCACTGGAACCCCACTCGCGTTTCTGCTCAACAGAATGCAGCCATTTTTGCGCGCGTAAGGTCAGCAATTGCTCTTTACGCAATTGTTGCAAATACATTGGCTCTTGGTTTTGCGTTCCGACAATGTCTGTTTGAATCCAGTAGCGAACCAAATGCTTTTTTAAACCAGGCACCAATGATACTGCAGTAATCAACACTTTTCTTAGACTGCTGTAGCGCAGGATAAGATACTTCACTTTGATTAAAAAAGCGTAATACATCGCTTGCAAACTGAAGCGTTGTTTAAATCGTGTAAATAAGGGGAGCATAAATATTATCTTTTGTGTTTGAAAAAAAGATGAGGTGTGTTCTTTAGCTTTTGCCAGATTAACTGAATGATATTTAACTCTCTAGCTTGGATGTCTTGCTTTAAAAGGATTTGCTCGCTCTGTAAAGCAGCAATCTCTTGTCGCATCTCTCTTATCATCATCTGCTCCTGCTGTGCTTTCTCTTGCACTTGTTGATCAAATCTCATCGCTAAGTCATTTAAAGAGTGGCCTTGCACAGCTTGCATTTTTTCAAGTACTTCAACTTGCGTGAATACTTGACGTCCTTTGACACCAATGACCGCATAGTCAGGACTAACAAAGTGTAATACATCATTTAACGTAATCTGTTGGCTAGCATTGATTGGCCGGTAATTATCCAATCTTAAAATCGTAACAACAGCAAATCCAAATCGCTCAAATAAAAAACTCAATAGAGTAGGTGGAAGCGGTTTATAGTGCGTTGGGTCCAAGTGAAAACTGTTACTTGCGACCGAGATATTTTCAGGATTAGGAGTTTCAAAACAGAGTATTCCTTGCGGATTCAAGCGCTCTTTTGCCAGTTGAATCAAGCGTTGTAGCTCATCAAAAGTGAGATGTTCAACTACATGAAATGCCGTTATCACATCATACTTAGTCGCATCTCCTGATTCTAAGAAAGCAAAAATATCACTTTCTTGCACATCTAAACCCTGATCTCGACACGCCTGCAACATCTGCGCATCTTTATCAACGCCTAACGCTACGACGTCTTCATCACCTAAAAGTTCTAACCATTCACCTCGACCACAGCCTAAGTCGAGCACTTGCATTTGACGTTTCTCTTGATCTAAACAGAGGGTTTTCTGTTGTCTAATTAATGGTAAATAGGCACTTAAACGCTGTTTAATTGTCGCGCGACTACCACGAAAACGATCTTCAAAATGGCGGTAGAAATTATCTTGCATCCATCCCTCCACTCTTTTCAATAATACGTACAGGGAGATAACTACTGCCGACAAACTTAGGTAAATTCTGGTTATGAACTTCAAACAAACAAGCATAATCTAACCAGTCCAAATTACTGTTCAAGTGGTTCTCATCTTGATGCAATGCTAATGTTATTGAATAGCTCCCTTCACCAAAGTTCGCTGGAAAGTCAATATGATAAACCAACTCCTCACCGGGTTTCATATCGCGTACTTGCCCTAAATAAAACGTATTCGTACCAAAAATAGACTGTCCTAAACGATCCTTAATCAATACACCTAAAACCAAACCTTCGAGCTGAGCATGGGCGACTAGAGAAACTCTTAAACACAAAAGCTCGCCAACAATGGCATCTTTCACCGGTTGATTTTGCGGATTCAGTAATTGCACCGAAGTTATTTGTGCCAGCTGGCTTCCTGAACGAGTTTGGGCGCCTGACGTCCGTATATCTTGAGTCAAACTTGCGTGCGCTTCCTTTTGAGAAATCAGGGCATTGTAATAATCCATTACCACCTGGGGCGTATGATCCATAAGTACTCCACCTTGTTGCAAGAGTATCGCCCGATCACATAAAGTCAAAACAGCTTCTTTATCATGTGAAACGAATAATAAGGTTGTTCCCTGCTCTTTGAAAAAACGAATACGAGCAAAACTTTTATGTTGGAAATAGGTGTCGCCGACACTCAACGCTTCATCTACAATCAAAATATCCGGCCTAAATGCCGTAGCTACAGCAAAAGCAACGCGCATTTGCATTCCACTGGAGTAAACTCTTAGCGGCTGGTCAAAATAGATGCCGATTTCGGCAAATGCTTCAAGCTCCGGTAACACTGAAAGAATCTGCACGTGGTTATAGCCCATTAACGCTAAACCATGCATGGCATTTTGTCGCCCCGTAAAGTCTGGATTAAACCCCATACCCAATTCTAAAATGGCAGCCACTTTACCGTTAAGCAAGACTTTACCAGTGGTCGGTTTTAAAGTACCAACAATCATCTTTAGTAACGTACTTTTGCCTGCCCCATTTTGTCCAACAATGGCAATCGATTCACCAGGAAAAACATCAAAACTAATGGCTTTAAGAACATTAATTTCTTCGATTTTTTTTTGTTGCCAACCAAACCAAGATGCTATTCGAGCAAACTCGTTGGGGTATTTTCGATAAGACTTACTAACATTGCGAACACTTAACACACTCATAGCTGATCCAACATTTCAGCATTCGCACGCTTGAACAAAAAAAAGCCTAATCCGAGCAATCCAATCGACACTAAAAACAAACCGAATAATTCTGAAAATTGAATTTCGCGATTGTAGAGCAGCACATCTTGAAAGGCGGCAACGAGATGTGTCATGGGGTTTAAATCAAACCATTTTTGATATGCCTCTGGAATAATCGTAATCGTATAAACGATAGGAGTTAACCAGAACATAAAATTCAGAACAATCGGCACAATTTGTCCGATATCACGAATAAAAACATTCAGTACCCCCAAAATAATCCCGATTGAAGTGCCTAACAATAAAGTCAGACCAAACAACATGGGTAACCAAAGAATTTGCCATCCTGGAAAATGCCCTAAAAAAGCAAATACGACCAAAATAGCAACCAGCAATAACAAACTATTTAACAACACATTACCCATCATGATGATCGGCAAAACCATTTTTGGAAATGCGATTTTCTTTAATAGATTGGCATTATCGATAAATAGATTTAACGATCTGGAGAGGCTTTCCGAGAAGATAAACCAAGCCAATATCCCAGCGGTTAAGTAAATCGGATACGCATTAGGTATTGCGGTTTCGGGTAACTTTATTTGAATGAGTGCTGAAAGGATTAGGGCATAGACTAATACCATCGCTAAAGGATGAATAATTAGCCATAAAAAGCCAATCTTGCTACGTACAAATCTAGACTTAAGTTCGTTTTGAATCGAACTTAAAATAAAATAACGATAATGTAAAAGCGTTTTAAACATTATAAAGCGCCTTCATCATCGACCACTTTACGAATGGCGTTTTGAAATTTTTCGACTGAAAAGCGCTGGCTGTTTTCAATGCAGTGCTGCGGCACAATACCAACTTTTTTTTGGTATTCTTCAAAAACATAAATTGCATCTATTAAATCTTGCGGCGTATTTCTTGCGAAGTGCAAACCGGTAGGCTTTTCGGCCACGTCAAGACTTAAAATGGTTTCTTTTAAAGCACCTTTTTGATAGGCGATCACTGGCACTCCTAAAGACTGCGCTTCTAAAGGGGCTATTCCAAAGTCTTCAACCGCCATATGGATGGAAGCTTGTGCATAACTTAATACTGAAATCATTTCTGATTTTGAAAGATAACCTAAAAAGAAAACGTTTTCAGGGGACGTCTTTTGATAAGCCTGTTTTAATGGCCCATCCCCGACTATCACTAAGTTTTTTTGCGGCAAATCACGAAATGCCTCAATCACTTTATCGATATTTTTATAAGGCACAAGTCGACTAACAATCACATAGTATTGCTCAGGCAGCGCTTTTAGGCGTTCATTTTGCTTTGAATTCTGAAGAGCGATAACAGGAGGATAAATCACTGGGCACGATAAATGAGTTACTTTTTTAATCCGCTTAGCAATAAAATTCGACGAGGCGATGACTTGATCAGGGCGAAAAAAACTCACGGTATCCCAAATACGAAAATGATGAAGCCAACGCTTAATTAACCATCCTTTTAACCCTCTGCCAAAATCACCGCGATCAAAATGCTCATACTGCAAATCCCAAGCGTAGCGCATTGGCGAGTAAATATACGCAATATGAACTTGTTGTGGATGGGTTATGACGCCTTTTGCAACGGCGTGTGAACATGAAATAACCACATCGTAATCCGATAAATCGAACTGTTCGATCCAAAACGGCATCGTCGGTAAAAACCATCGGTATTTACTTGGAAAGAGTTTTAAAGGCCAACTTTTACTAGTGATAACTTTGGTGTTTTTTAACCAACCGCGATTGGACGCTTTTAAATTATCAACCAAAGTAACTATGTCTGCGCCGGGATATGTCTCCAACAAGACCTGTAAAACTTTTTCTGCACCACCATTCACTGTCAACCAATCACAGACAATCGCTACTTTTTTGGGGTGAACTCTTCCCGTCATTTTCAATCCACTCGTCAATTTATTCCACCGTCACCGACTTGGCGAGGTTTCGAGGTTGGTCGACATCGGTTCCCTTGATTAGGGCGACGTGGTAGCTGAGAAGTTGGAGCGGAATATTGAAGGTAATTGGCGCCGTGATTCGTCCAACATTCGTGGTGGCTTTAATCACATTCAGGTCTTCATCATCACCACGGACATCCGAATCTTCGTCTTCAAAAACGATCATCTGCCCTCCGCGCGCTTTGACTTCTTGAAGGTTTGATTTGAGTTTCTCCAACAGTTCGTCTTTTGGCGCAATCGCAATAACTGGAATGCTGTCATCTATCAACGCAAGCGGGCCATGTTTTAACTCGCCAGCGGGATAGGCTTCGGCATGGATATAGCTAATCTCTTTAAGCTTTAACGCCCCTTCCATGGCGATGGGATACATGGTGCCACGCCCTAGAAACAGCGCGCTATTTTTATCGGCAAACAGTTGCGCCACTTCCTTTATCAGCGGTTCATGTTGCAACGCATTTTGAATCAAGGTCGGCAGTTTTTTCAACCCTTTGATAATTGCCGTTTCACGAGCAGTCGGTAGCGTTTTTTGCACCTGCCCAATCGCTGTCAGCAATAAGGCTAACGAGACCAATTGCGTTGTAAAGGCCTTGGTCGAAGCAACACCGATCTCCGGCCCGGCATGCGTTAAGAACACCAAATTCGATTCACGCGTTAGGCTAGATTCCGGTGCATTACAAATCGTCATTGACGATAAATCCGGCTGGGTTTTCTTAGCTTCGCGCAATGCGGCTAAGGTGTCAGCCGTTTCACCGGATTGGCTTATTGTGAGTAGCAACGTATTGTGGCGAATCACTGGATTTCGGTAGCGATATTCACTGGCGACTTCAACCGCGCAAGGCATTTGAATAATGTCTTCAAACCAGTATTTTGCGACTAGGCCGGCGTGATAACTGGTGCCACAGGCAATAATTTGCACTTGTTCTATTTGCTTAAAAACCGCTTCGGCACCATGTCCAAAAGCAGAAACCAATACTGCACTGTCGGTCGTACGGCCTTGTAGGGTGTCGGTCACGGCTTGCGGCTGTTCAAAAATTTCTTTATGCATATAGTGGCGATGTTCACCCAACTCAACTGAGTGACTACTGAGATTGGACTGCACAATCGGCCTTTCAACGCGTTGACCAGCTTGATCAAAAATGTCCAGTTGTTCACGCTGAATCGCCGCGATATCGCCCTCTTCCAAAAAGATAAACTCTTGGGTAACGGGCAGTAAGGCTGACACATCGGAAGCAATAAAATATTCGCCTATGCCGACCCCAATCACCAATGGACTGCCGCAACGCGCGGCAATCAATAAATCTGGCTGGTCAGTTGCAATAACCCCTAACGCATAGGCGCCATGCAACGTTTGCAAAGTGGCTTGCACCGCGCTCAGTAAGTTGCCATTATGCAAATTCAACTGTTCATCGATGCTGTGCGCAATCACTTCGGTATCGGTCTGTGAGGTAAAACGGTAGCCGGCCTGCAACTGCATGGCTTTGAGTTGCGCATGGTTTTCGATAATGCCGTTATGCACGACAGCAACGCGATGATTACAGATATGCGGATGCGCGTTTTCTTCGGCTGGAACGCCGTGTGTAGCCCAACGCGTATGTGCGATGCCAATCGAACCGCTGAAGACCTCTTGTTGAGCAGCAATCTTATCTTGTAAGCGGGCAATTTTGCCGATTGAGCGCACCCGCTTTAACTGCTTGTCAGCAAGCAATGCAATCCCTGAGGAATCGTAGCCTCGGTATTCCAGACGCCGTAATCCTTCCAATAAAATCGGGGTTAAATTTCGCTCGGCAACACCGCCAACAATTCCGCACATAACGTTATCTTCTCTAGCAAATCTGAGTATGGGTATAAAAGTCGAGATATAGTACCAGTTGTGACGCCTTAGCCCAAGTAATCAAGCGCGGCTTATCACTAAAAACGCGTGTTTATAACGAGACACAGAATAGGCTCTAGGAAAATAATTTCAGCACTGAATTGTTATGCCATCCATTTCAATAGGTTGCAATTTCCAAATATCTTGGTTGTATTGCGCCATGGTGCGATCGGTGGAAAAAATTCCACTACGGGCGGTATTGATAATACTCTGGCGCAACCAATTATCACGATCTCGATAGGCCATTGCCGCTTTGGACTGAGCTTCGACGTAACTTTGGAAATCGGCCAAAATCATCCATGGATCGTCCGGCGATTTAATTGCGCGAATAATATTATCGAAAATCCCTGGTTCAAATTGATTAAAGTGGCCCGCTTCTAATAAACCCAGTACCGCCTGTAAGTCGTGGCTTTGGTCGATAAAATACTGTGGATTATAGTGGTGGCGCAACTCCTCGACTTCCGGCGTTTTGAGCCCAAACAAAAAGAAATTTCTCTCGCCGACTGCATCCAAAATTTCAACATTCGCCCCATCTAAAGTACCGATGGTTAAAGCGCCGTTCATCATAAATTTCATGTTACCCGTGCCAGACGCTTCCTTACCGGCGGTGGAAATTTGCTCGGAAAGATCGGTTCCAGGGCAGATAACCTCCATCGCTGAAACACGATAATTTGGGAAAAACACCACTTTTAACTTATCGCCAACTTGTGGGTCATTATTCACCATCTGAGCGATATTATTAATCAGCTTAATAATCTGCTTGGCCATCGCGTAACCCGGTGCGGCCTTACCACCAAACAACACCGCACGATTTGTCCAATTGTCGGTATCGCCGCGTTTGATACGCGAATACAGATGAATCACATGCAAGGCATTCAGTAATTGGCGTTTGTATTCATGAATGCGCTTAACTTGCACATCAAACATCGAATCCAGAGGAAAAGACACGCCAGTTTCTTGCAAAATCAACTTAGCGAGTCGCTGCTTATTAGCTCGTTTTACCTGATACCATTGCTCTCTAAATTCGGCTGTTTCCGCCAAAGACTCAATCTGCTGAAGGTCGGTTAATTGCGTTATCCACCCTTCACCTATGTGATCTTTAAGCAAGGTGCGCATAGCGGGATTACAACCGGCTAGCCAGCGGCGTTGCGTCACGCCATTGGTTTTATTATTGAACTTCTCTGGCCAGAGTTGGTAAAAATCATTAAACAAACCGTCTTGCAGCAATTGCGAATGCAGAGCGGCTACGCCGTTCACGGAGTGACTGCCGACGATCGCCAAATACGCCATACAAATATTATCGTTGTCATCCAAAATCGACATCCGTTGCTGGCGTTGCGTGTCCGCTGGCCAGCGCATTGCTACCTGCGCGAGAAAACGACGGTTTATCTCTAAAATTATTTCCAGCGGTCTTGGCAATAATTCTTGGAGGAGTTTACGCGGCCACCTCTCTAGGGCTTCCGGTAGCAAAGTGTGATTGGTGTACGCCATGGTTTGCGTGGTAATCGCCCAAGCCTGATCCCAATCCAGACGTTCTTTGTCAATCAACAAACGCATTAATTCCGCCACGGCTAAACTCGGATGCGTATCATTCAACTGAAAAGCGTTGTACTCGGCAAAATCACTAAAGCTACCATAGCGATCATTCCACTGCTGCACCACGTCCTGCAAAGACGCTGACACTAAAAAGTACTGCTGTTTCAGACGCAAAACTTTCCCGTTTTCACTGGTGTCATTCGGGTAAAGAACTTTGGTGATGTTTTCCGCTTGAGATTTGTCCGCCACCGCTTCGTGATAGGAACCAGCATTAAACTCAGAAAGATTAAACCCTTCTTTAGCCATCGCCGACCATAACCGCAAGGTGTTTACGGTGGCGTTTTTAAAACCAGGAATCGGCACATCATAAGGCACGGCCAAGACCACTTCAGCGTGCTCCCAATGGACAATTAAACGACCGCTAACAGGGTCAACATAATGCCGCGAGGTTCCACCAAACTTGATTAATTGCGTGTATTCATTACGCTGAATTTCCCACGGATAAGGGCCAAAACCAAGCCAATGGTCCGGCTCTTCAACTTGATAGCCATTCTGAATTTGTTGGCGGAACATTCCATATTCATAGCGCAAGCCATAGCCCATGACGGGCAAACGTAAGGTGGCACAACTGTCCATAAAACAGGCCGCCAACCGTCCCAAACCACCATTCCCTAAACCGGCATCGCGCTCGGTCTCTTCAAGTTGTTCCAAATCCAAACCCAAATCGTAGAGCGCCTGATGCGTCGCGTCTTCAATCCCTAAATTGAGCAGATTATTCGTCAATGAGCGGCCAATCAAAAACTCCATCGACAAATAATAAGCCTTTTTGAGTTTATGCTGATTGTACGCCGCCCAAGTACGCTTCCAATGCGTCATTAAGCGATCGCGGGTGCTGTAAGACAGGGCTTTAAACAGGTAGTAATCTTCTGAGTCTAACTGTCGGCCAAGGGTATGGCACAAATACTTTAAAAAATCCGCCTCAATCGAGGTTTTATCCATACCGATATTGTCGAGCATCTTGGCAATCGCAGCCGATTGCTTAGCGGTATCAAATGGCGCAGTCATAAAAACAATTATCCGTTATTTGGTGAGATACAGAGCTTGATAAGCCTGAGCGCTTTTTTTCCAATCAAACGCCTGTAACATACCGGTTTTTTGCATTTTCTGCCATTGGCGTTTTTTACCAAACAACGCCAAAGCGTGCATTATCGTCGCTGAAAGCGCTGCCGGCGACATCTCGTCAAACACAAAGCCGGTTGCTGTACCAGCCTGTAGATTCTCCTCGCTGGCATCAACCACCGTATCCGCCAAACCGCCGGTGTTATGGACGATGGGTGGTGTACCATAAGCCAAGCTGTACATCTGGTTTAATCCACAAGGCTCAAAGCGCGATGGCATCAAAAACATATCGGAGCCTGCTTCAACCAGATGCGCAAGTTCCTCAGAATAACCAATATGACACCAGACGCGCTGCGGAAAGCGTTTTGCCAATTGGCAAATTGCCGCCTCAATCTGCTTGTCTCCACTGCCAACCACGGCGATATTAGCATCGCTATTTTGCAAAATATCTGGCAATACCTGCATGACCAAATCAATTCCTTTTTGTGGCACCAAACGACCGACAAAACCAATTAGCGGTTTCTCTATCCATTGTTCAAAGCAATCTTCATTTGGCAGCGTTTTTTCGGAATGCATTCGACAGAAAGCTTTTAACAAGGCGACTTTGTTTTTGCGTTTCGCGGCTACCCGGCCCTTGTCCGCTGAATAGTTATACGGAATCAACGCATCGGTTTGCGGGTTCCAAACTTGGTCGTCAATGCCATTTAAAATTCCCACTAATCGACCTTGTGCAGCCCTTTGCTGCAGCAAACCCTCAAAACCGTAAGCAAACTCATAGTGACAAATCTGCGCGGCATAGGTTGGGCTGACGGTTGTCACCCAGTCGGCAAAGGCAACCCCCGCTTTGAGCAATGAAAAATGCCCCCAAAACTCAACACCGTGCATTGACCATAAATACGGTGGCAACCCCAAACCATGAAACAACGATTGCGGAAAATTCCCCGGATATGCCATATTATGAATGGTAAACACGGTCTTCGGACGCGGTGCCTCCAAACTTAATAACGCACTGACTAAACCAGTCTGCCAATCATTTAAGTGCACCACATCCGGCTGCCATTTTAAACCGACACGGTCCATCGCCAATTCGGTCACCACCTTAGAAAAGACCCCGAAACGTTCACCGTTATCCCACCAATCTGTACCGTCCGCGGCCAGATACGGATTCCCAGAACGACCAAACAGAGCCGGAATATCCACTAACCACACCGGCACATCCAGGCCATTAAACGCACCGGCGCTCAGTTGTAAAATACGTACATCATAAAATTGACTACAGCCGCCAACCCGCAAATCGGCCACCTTTCGAAACGACTTTTTCGGTAATTTCTGAAGCACATCATAATAGGCTGGCAAAACCAAGCGCACATGATTCTTCAGGGCTTTTAAAGCGTTCGGCAGACTACCGCTAACATCGGCCAGTCCGCCGGTTTTGATTAAAGGATGCGCTTCCGAAGTGGCGTATAAAATTTTCATAAAAACTCTTAACCGATAATTTTTTATTTAGTGAGGCACAGACATCAAGGTTATCTGGCCTCAGCGAGAACAGCAAGGCGTAAACACCGAGGAGATACAGAACAAATCCAAATGGCTTCAGCAATCCCGCGCTGAAGTAAATAAACTTGTTCTGTGTCGCCCTAAGCGGACTTTGACATAATCAAAGCGAGAATAAAAAACATTAACTGCGAACGTGTTCTAGCACCAGTACGCCAAGCGGCGGCAGTGTTAAATCAAGATGATGAGATTGATTCATCCACGCACCTGGCTGTGCATACAACTCGCCGCCATTGCCGACATTACTGCCGCCAAAACAATCCGCATCGGAGTTTAATAACTCGCGATAAATGCCATCCTGCGGCACACCAATGCGGTAATTTTCACGCACCACAGGGGTGAAGTTAAAAATACAAATCAGGCTCTGCTCATCACTGTGACGCATAAAACTTAAAATAGATTGTTGATAATCATGGCAATCCACCCATTCAAAACCGTGATGTTCAAAATCCCGTTGATGCAACGCACTTTGCTGCTGATACAGGTGATTTAACTCACGGCTAAACAGTTGCACGCCACGATTAAGCGGAACATCACACAACTCCCACGGCAGCGACTGCGATTCATTCCATTCTCCCCATTGAGCAAACTCGCAGCCCATAAACAGCAGTTTCTTTCCAGGATTCAACATTTGGTAAGCGAATAATAATCGCAAGTTCGCCGCTTTTTGCCAATCGTCACCAGGCATTTTGCCAATCAACGAATGTTTCATATGAACCACTTCATCGTGTGACAATGGCAATACAAAATTCTCCGAATAGGCGTACATTTGGCTAAAGGTCAATTCATTGTGATGATAAGCACGGAACACCGGCTCTTTTTCCATATAAGACAGCGTATCGTTCATCCATCCCATATTCCATTTCATCGAAAAACCCAAGCCGCCCATCCACGTCGGACGGGATACCATTGGCCAAGAAGTCGATTCTTCAGCCATCATCAACACGCCCGGCACCTGCGCATGGACTTCATAATTTAAGGTCTGTAAAAATTCAATCGCTTCCAGATTTTCTCTGCCGCCATGTTTATTCGGCAACCACTCGCCGGCATTGCGTGAGTAGTCCAAGTAGAGCATCGAGGCGACGGCATCGACTCGCAATCCATCAATATGCAGCGTTTTCAGCCAGTAAAGGGCATTCGCAATTAAAAAATTACGCACTTCATTGCGCCCAAAGTTAAAGATGTAAGTCCCCCAATCTTGGTGCTCGCCCAAGCGCGGGTCTTCATGCTCAAACAACGCCGACCCATCAAAACGCCCTAACGCAAAACTGTCTTTTGGAAAATGCGCTGGCACCCAGTCCAAAAACACGCCAATGCCGTTTTGATGGCAGTAATCAACAAAATATCGGAAATCATCCGGTGAACCAAAACGACTCGTTGGGGCATAGTAACCGGTCGTTTGATAGCCCCAAGATTGGTCCAGTGGATGCTCAGAAACCGGCAGCAATTCAATGTGTGTATAGCCCATCCACTGCACATAAGCGACCAAGCGATGCGCAATCTCGCGGTAATTTAAAAAACGCCCCGCATCATCACGCTGCCAAGAACCCAAATGCACTTCGTAGATATTAATCGGTGCAGCGTGCCAAGCTTGCTGAGCGCGTTGCTCTAACCATGCTTGGTCTTGCCACTCGTACTGCGACTGATACACCTTACACGCATTTTTCGGACGCATTTCCATCGCTTGTGCGTAAGGATCCGTTTTCACCACCACCTGACCACTTTCACGATGGCGAATCTCAAATTTATACAAGTCCAGCGACTGCAAACCAGGGATGAAAATCTCCCAAATCCCTGAGCTACCAAGCACGCGCATAGGATGCCGTAACCCGTGCCAAGCATTAAAGTCACCAACCACGGAAACGCGCTCTGCTGCCGGCGCCCAAACCGCAAAACAAACGCCAGCAACCCCATCTTGCGTTTGCGGATGCGCGCCCAATACATCGTAAATTTCCCAGTGACGCCCTTCAGAGAACAGATGCAAATCCAACTCACCAATCACTGGCAAAAAACTGTATGGCGAAACCGATTCATGCCAAATACCATTGCCTTCACACCAACTCACGGTGTAGTGCGCAGGTAACGTTTGATAAACTTGCGAACTTAATATCGTATAAAAAAGATCACTATTTGGAACACGTTGCAGTTCAATAAATTCGCCGTTTTGTAATTTAACTCGCGCTTTCTCAGCCGTTGGCAACCACTCACGCAGAACCCACTGGGTTTGCTCAGAGGACAATGGCGAAGGATGCACACCTAAAAATTCAAACGGGTCATGATGTTTTCCCGCTGCCAAACGAGCAATCGGATTTTCCATCGCGGCGAGTAGGTCGATTAAATCAGGTGCGCTATCCAAGCTGGGCGTCATAGGTAATATCCTTAAAATGGGCTGTTTTGGGTCTCTGTATTCGGGATTCTATCGGCCAATGCCAATAGCTGTTTAAGCTGCTCTGCCAGCGGTTGTGGCAATTGTGACCATTCGAATTGCCAACGCCAATTGCCTTGCGCGACCCCTGGAACGTTCATCCGATGTTCAGAATCAAGCATCAACAAATCTTGCATCGGCACAATCACTCGCTGCGCGACCGACTGCAAAGCAGCAACAATTAATGGCCACGGCATCGCTTCTGGCAAACCAATCTGCGCCAATTCGCCAGCGGCGTTATTACTCAACTGCTGCCAAATCCAATCTTTGCTGGCATCATCTAAAGTACTAAACCAACCAACCGAAGTGTCGTTGTCATGCGTGCCAGTATAGACCACAGAATTGAGCACTTGCGCATCCAAGGCGTGCGGATTGTCTGGCAAACCATTAAAGCCAAATTGCAGAACGGACATTCCCGGTAACGAAAACGCTTCTTTTAAGGCGACCACTTCCGGAGTAATTAGACCTAAGTCTTCTGCAATCAGCGGTAAATCGGGAAACGCTTGCTGTAGCTTGGTCAATAAGGCATGGCCGGGCACTTCTTGCCAAGTGCCATTAACGGCGGTTTCCTCGGCAGCGGCAATTTGCCAACACGCTTGTAAACCGCGAAAATGATCAATGCGGAGTAAATCAAACTGTTGCAAAGCGTGTTCGATACGCGCTTGCCACCAAGTAAACTCTTGCTGCTGCATTTTTTGCCAATCGTAATGCGGATTCCCCCAACGCTGTCCGGTTTCCGAAAAATAGTCGGGCGGCACACCGGCAACCACCTCCGGCAAAAGATTTTCATCTAATAAGAACAGTTCGGTGTTCGACCACACATCAGCGCTGTCTAAAGCAACAAAAATCGGCATATCGCCGAACAGCTGAATCCCTTTGCGATTTGCATCGTGCTTGAGTTTTTGCCATAAAAAATCCAACACACACTGCTGCTGTTTTCGCTGTTCAATTGCGGCGTGATGGGTGACTGAAAATTCCGCTAAGGCGGCCGGCTCACGAAACTTTAACGGCTGTGGCCAATCTAACCAACTTTTGCCGTGCAACGTCTCACGGATCACCACAAACAACGCATAATCTTCTAACCAATGCGGAGCGCGCTGTAAAAAGGCTTGGTAGCGTGACGGAGTAAAATGTGTCTGCCAATCGTCCGGCAAAAACATCGGATTTAAGGCAAAAGCCGACATGGCCGAATAGGGCGATAAATCGGAATGCGTATGATTCAGCGGCAACGTTTGCCAAATGCTTAAACCGGCGCTTTCCAGCCAGTCTAAAAATCGCCAAGCATTTTGGTCTAAACAGCCTAAGTTGCCCGTTGGGTTCGGTAACGAGGTGATATGTAACAACACCCCAGCCTGTCTTGGCGGTGGCAGGGCATCAAGCTGGGTGCTAGGTGGTTGCCTGTGCATATCCGATTTCATCGCGGGCCCTCTAGAGTAATACCGGAAGTTAAATCACTGCCGGCCCTGCCGACAACGACAAGAGTGAACATTAATTACGACGCATGGTTCCGGAATTTTCCATATCTCCCCCGCCAAATGAGATTGGCACATCCAAATTTTTCGGCGCCTCTAAAGCGAGCAGCTGATAGAGTTTGCGTAAATGCGAACGATATAGACGATCAAAATCGCGCACACTGTCCGACGGATTATAGCCACCAAACCACCAGAACCAATCCGACCCTTCACAAATCCCAAGCTGTTCAGTGGCTTGTTTCTGCTGAATCGCCGTCAGTTGACCAGAGCGTACTTGCTTATCAAACGCTTGCTTGGCTTCGACCAACAAATCCCATCCTTTGTTTTTATCCGGGTCACCCATCCACGTCGAAAAAGAGCCATAAACCCAACTTCCGGCCTGAATATAAGAAAGTTCCCGCGGCTGAACTCCGTCGCTCAACACTTCGGCGAACGTCGATAATTCAACGCGCGGATGGTCACTCAATTTGGCATAAAGTTCCAATAAGAAATGATAGGCATTATCCGGATAATATTCCCAAGCGTTCTCACCGTCCAAAATCACACTGACCACATTTTTTTCGCCCTCTTTACAGACGAAGTTCGCAATATTGGTCAAGTGGTGGGCAAAATCATTTGCGGCATCTTCAGCACGCCAATCTTTGTATTGAAAGCCAATCAAATCAGACAAACCATCATCACGGAAAAACAGCGAGCACTGATTTTCTGGGCGTTTCATTGGACGATATAAGGCTTTTTTGCTGTTCAAATCATGCTCGTCAATGTGCGATTTTTCGCACGAATGTCGCCAGACCCCTTCACCCGATGCACACCACGCAATGTTGTATTCATCCAGTAAATCAATCGCCGCATCGCTAATCGCCCCTTCGGATAACCACACCCCTTTTGGTTTGCCACCAAAATAGCGTTTATACACATCCAGCCCTTTTTTCATATGCCAATGGGCGCGCTCACTCCCACCGGGATACTGAGCATAACTGGGTAAGGGTGCGTGCGGCATGGCTTCATGCAAACTATTAAAATCCAACAGCAATGGCACTATCGGATGCCCGTAAGGCGTCATAGAAATCTCAATTTGACCACGGTCTTGCAACGCTTTATAACGTGGAATAATGCCCGCCACCGCTTCCGCCACAATCTGCATTAACAACTTACGATCCGCCGCATCGTATCCAGACTTCTTAGCCATTAAACGCTGAATGCGCTCATCATCTTGGCGCAGACTGATGCCCATCCATGCAAGGTGATACCACACCAGCAAATCGACAAAAAACTGATCGGTTAAATAACTCATTAGAGTGTGATTGGGTTCATTCAACAACTTACTGTCATTCAATAAATCGACCATTTCACGAAACGCGGGGAAGATATTGATGATGGTCGGCGCATTCGCTTTTTGACAAGCTTCTGCAATTTTGACGCGCTCGTCAATGTCCTGCGGAATCGCTTCAGCGCCAGACACCCAATTAAGCAACGGGTCTTTCATCGCCGTACCATCTTGCAACCACTGATGAACCTGTGCTTGATACTCATCGAGTTGTTCTAGCAGCACCGGGGCGAAATTCACCACTGCTTTGGCGTTTGGTTGCTTTTCCAAATGCCAAACCATATCGGTGTAATCTTTCAGCGCGTGCAAGTATACCCACGGCAGTTGATACACGCCGTCTTCCCCATCGCGATAATGCGGTTGATGCATATGCCAACACAGGACAACTTTTAACTTATTTTCGGATTCCGGTTGTTGCATGCAATCACCTCTTTAGAATACTCTAGCGAACAACGTGTAAACGCTGCCCAAACATATCCGGTGTCACCAGGACAATCCCGGACTCCGGTTCAAGATAAAAACGCTCGGCATCCGCCACTGGGTCTTCGCCAATAATCGTCCCTGGCGGGATAATCGTCCCCTTATCAATCACCGCATTTTGAATACGACAATTGCGCCCAACTTCAACGCGCGGTAAAAGCACGGAATCTTTAATCAGACTATAGCTGTGGATATGGCAACCGGTGGAAATCACCGAACGCTTAATGCGTGCGCCCGAAATAATGCAGCCGCCCGAGACCATAGAGTCAATCGCTTCACCGCGACGACCTTCGTCATCAAACACAAATTTTGCTGGTGGATATTGCGCTTGATAGGTCCAAATCGGCCAATCACGGTCATATAAATTCAATTCGGGCTCGACCGTACACAGATCCAAATTCGCCTTCCAGAAAGACTCCACTGTGCCCACATCGCGCCAGTACAATGGCTCCTCATTATGGTCAACAAACGGATAAGCGCGTACATATTGATCATCAATCACCGACGGGATAATGTCTTTACCAAAATCACGGCTGGAATTTGGGTTATCGCTGTCTTCAATCAGCTTTTGGTACAAAAATTCGGTTGAGAAAATATAGATACCCATCGACGCCAATGCCATATCCGGCTTCCCAGGCATCGGCTCTGGATTGGAGGGTTTTTCACTAAATTTTGTGATTCGCAAATTCTCATCAATCGACATAACGCCAAAACCTTTGGCTTCTTCGCGCGGCACCTCAATACACCCAATGGTGACATCCGCCCCGGAATTGGCGTGTTCCATCAGCATTTTGCTGTAATCCATTGAGTAAATATGATCACCGCCCAACACCAAAACATACTCCGGCGAGTGACGACGCATAATGTCTAAGTTCTGATAAAGTGCATCGGCCGTGCCTTTATACCAGTCCTTATCTATGCGCTGCTGTGCCGGTAAAATTTCAACAAACTCACCGATTTCATAGCGCATAAAACTCCAAGCACGCTGAATATGCCGAATCAACGAGTGAGATTTATACTGAGTTAAAACACCAATTTTATGAATACCGGAGTTAACACAATTAGAGAGCACGAAATCCACAATTCGATATTTGCCACCAAACGGCACAGCCGGCTTAGCGCGCCAACGTGTTAGTTCTTTTAAACGACTGCCTTCACCGCCCGCCAGCACGAGCGCTAACGTTTTACGCGTTAGGGCAGAACTGCTTTTGGTTTCTGTGTAATATTTCATTCAATGCATCCTCTGGAGTTGATTGCGCAATGTGTAAACCATGCAGCAATCGGACTAAATTTATCTATGAGCTTTGTTAATAGCTTCTTCCATTGCGCTTCAAAAATGGGCTTTGCACCAAAATAGAAAAAACCTAATGTATTGCAACCTAAAAAAACAGAATTTACTTAAAACTCAAAAACTTAAGCGTTAAAAATCCAGCTAACAAGGTGATATTATTATTTTTTTGCCGATCTTTGCGCGTAATTCTGGGGCGAACAACGCCTGCTTATCGCGCATTTAGTTCACTATCGCAAAAAACAAACCAAAATCATTATTCGTGCTTTTCACAGGTAAAGTTTTTAAGGTTTTGTGAAACTAAGGTCTGTTTAAACTGAGGAGAAAGACAGAGGGCGAGATTTCAGAACAAATCTCCATGGCTTGATCAGTATCCATAGCCAAGACCATGTAATACTCAACCGACCTACAAATCCATTAATCGGTCTACTTGAAGTCCATCGGGAATGATTCTGCACATCCTTGGCTTAACCAGAAGCTCCCAAAACGCATTAATCATAACAAAATACGTAATTTACGAGACTCAATTTATCATTAAAAGCACCCGTAGTGTTCGTAAAATTGATAATACGCAAATTTCCGTGCGCCAATTTAGAAAAATTTGCACTTCTTTGGCCATTCCAGCCAAACAACAGGCTCAAGAACACACCAACAAGACTGCGATTAAGCCAAAAATCACGTTATAATTCTCAACCAAAATTAATGGATCTATTCAATCGTATGAGCAACCCAAACCCCTACTATCTTCAAGCCGCCAAGCGGGTTTTTCAAATCGAAGCCGAAGCCATCGCCAATCTCAGCAACCAACTGGATGACGATTTCAGCTATGCTGTTGATGCGATCTTGCAAACCAAAGGACGGGTCGTCATTTGTGGTATGGGCAAATCCGGTTTAATCGGCAAAAAAATCATGGCGACCTTCGCCAGTACCGGAACGCCTTGTTTCTTTATGCATCCCGGCGAAGCCTTTCACGGCGACTTGGGGATGGTGGCACCGGACGATGTGTTTTTAGCCCTGTCCAATTCTGGCGAAACTGAAGAAGTCATTCGCCTGCTCCCCTTTTTGAAAGATAACGGCAATATTTTGATTTCAATGACTGGCCGTGCACACTCCACCCTAGCAACCAATGCCGACTTCCACTTAAACATTGATGTTCCACAGGAAGCTTGTCCGCACCAACTTGCACCAACCTCGTCGACTACCGCAACCTTAGCGATGGGCGACGCGCTCGCCGTGGCATTGATGGAAGCGCGCAATTTCCAACCGCATCAATTCGCCCGTTTTCATCCGGGCGGCAGTCTGGGGCGTAAACTACTGACGCGCGTTAAACATGAAATGAGCAAAAACGTACCAATGGTGCAACGCGACGCCCCGATGAAAGAGGTGATCCACACCATCAGCATGGGACGTTTGGGGCTCTGCGTGGTGGAAAACGGTGTCGGCATCATCACCGACGGCGACTTGCGTCGCCACATGGAGCAAGATGCCGCCGGATTAATGAGTAAAACCGCCGAACAAATCATGAGCCCGGCACCGAAAACCATCTCTGCCGAAGCGCGCCTGAGCGAGGCCGAAGAGTTGATGAACGAATTAAAAATTACCGCCCTGATCGTGGTCGATCAACAGCAAGTGGTCGGCGTTATTCAAATTTACGATTTAAAGTAAGCCGCCAAGCGAATGCGCGGATTTCTCTATCAAACACTGATTCATCTGGCTCTGCCGGCAGTTGCACTGCTCAGCTGGCGTAAATGCCGTCAAGCGAAACGACAAAATACGCACCTGCCGGACTGCTTTGCCGAAAAGTTCGGTCAAATACACAGCCAACAGCGCAACGGCATCTTAATCCACGCCGTGTCGCTCGGGGAAACCCGCTCAATCCAACCTTTGTTGAGCGCCTTACAACAACGCTATCCGCACTTACCGATTACCCTAACCAACGGTTCGGTGCGCGGCGCCAAACAACTGGCCGGCACCCTGCCGAAGAATATCGAGCATCACTTTCTACCGCTCGACTACCCGTTCGCCGTCAATGCCTTTTTAGCCAAACTGCAACCCAAACTCATCTTCGTGGTCGAAACCGAAATCTGGCCGAATCTCATCCGATCCGCCGCACAACATAAAATTCCGATGGTGATGGTCAACGCTCGTCTTAAAGCCAGTTCGATGCACGCCTACCGCAAATTCGGTGGCGCTTGGTTAACGGACTGCCTTGATTCGCTGGCATGGATCGGCTGCCAGTTTCCAAGCGATGCGGCGCATTTTCAACAACTCGGGGTGAACCCAAACACACTGAAACTGCACGGCAACCTGAAATTCGATTTAGCCATTCCGCCGCAACTGCCCAAGCAAGCGCAGCAGTGGCGCAGTGCCAATCCCGACAGCCGAGGGAAATTTATCTGGGTCGCGGCCAGCACCCATGAAAACGAAGAAACCTTGATGCTGCAAGCGCACTCACACTTAGCGCCGGATAGCCTGTTGATTTTAGTGCCGCGCCAAGCCGACCGTTTTGCCGAAGTCGAACGGCTGCTGCAACAGCAAAAAATAGCCTATGTGACCCGCTCCAGCGGCAAACCGATTCAGCCCGCAACCCAAGTCTATCTGGCCGATAGCGTTGGGGAAATGCTGCTGTGGTTTACCCTTGCCGATGTCGCGTTTGTCGGCGGCAGTTTAGTGCCTTTCGGCGGCCACAATATTCTCGAGCCGGCGGCGTTGAAAACCGCCGTAATTTCCGGCAAATGGCACCATAATTTACAAGCCTTATACGATGCCATGCGCGCCGAAAATGGCGTGGTGATTGTCGATTGCGCCGAACAACTCGCCAAACATCTGAACGTCTTTGCGAGTCATCCGAACCGACTCGCCGAGCAAGCCGAACGCGGTTATGCGGCTTTTCAAAAACACAGCGGCGCACTGCAACGCTTGTTGGATGACCTTGCCGCGCTGCTCGACTGATTCTCTGAGTCTAAAAGAAAAAAGCCGCAGCGATTCACTCGCAGCGGCTTTCTTGCAGATTGGCTTAAACGCCGATTATTTCGCGTTTATCGCGTGGTATTTTTCCATCAATTTCACTGGCTTGACTTTGTTATTGCCCTTATTGAGCACATAAACCACCGTCTCGCCGTTAATGCCGCCGCCGATTTCCGTGTACATAAACACCGCTTCGCCCAACTGACGCACGCCATCCATATCGGCTTTATTATCAAACACATAGATACGACCGTGACGTTTTATTTCACCGTAAAACTCACCGGCAACGTCGGCTTTGCCGTCCATCAACATCACCGCCGGCGTTTTTTCGCCTTTCTTCTTATCGTCTTTGGTCAGACCGAAAACCATGGTTTCGCCTTTTGGCCCGGCACCGATACGCGTCAGTTGAAACGGCGTTTCGCCGACGGCTAAAAAGGACTGGTATTCGGCGAAATCATAAAAACTGTAAATGCGACCGTCGTGATGGACTTCAAACAATTGCGCCACCTTAGGTTTGGCCGCGTCCGTCAGCGGAGCTTTGCTGTCTGGATCAAACACCGCAGGTTGCAAATTCACATTGACCACCGCTTTTTTGCTATCAGGATCATAAACTTCTAACGACTGACAGCCTGCCAGTAATGCCGCGGCCATCGCCGAACCTAAAACCGCTTTAGAAAAACGCATAAACACCTCTTGAACGTGATGTGAAGCAAACAAAAATTTGCTCATGAAAATATGCGTTGATGATAAGAGTCGCTTGTAACAGCTTAATAACAAAATGATGACACTTTTTTTAAACCGATAAAAAAGCCCGCTGGGAAAATCCAAAGCGGGCCGACCTCATTAATGAAGAATTTAATTTAGTGTTTGTAGGCTTTATGCGACAGGAACAGCGCCAAAGCGACCAGCATAATCGCCAAGGCGTAGTACAGAAGCTCCAGCGGGCCGGTCGGCTTGAGGAAGATCGCCTGCTCGAAAAACATCACCACCAAGATCATCAAAATCACTTTGGCGAGTTTGTCTTTTAAGTCATCCAAGGAGTTGATAATCAGAATCTTGCTGGTGTTATTTCCCTTAGCCAAGTCGATTTTAGAGATAAACAACTCATACAAACCCAATGAGAAAATCAACATAATCGCACCCAATAAAAACCCATCCACCGAAGACACTGCGTGTGCCACCGTTAAGGCTTTTAAATCGGCACGCCCAGCATCGTCCAACTGATGATAATGCGCCAAATGGGAGATGGTATAAAACACATCAATCATGGTAATGTAAAAAATCGCGAACGCGGTTAACAAACTAGCAACCACCGCGACCATCACCACAAAGCGACTGTTCCACAAGGCGTACTCCACCGACTTTTCAACCCTACCTTGCTTAACCGGCACACAGACCATATTGGTGTGATCGGCGGCTTCATGCTCTTCAATCTGCGCCATTTACCTCTCCTCTATTACCTTACTCGACTACTCGGCTCGCAGGCTCTCAATGGTTAAATTGTGATTGGTGTAGATGCATAAATCGCCGGCAATCGTCAACGACTTCTCCACCACCTCGCGCGCACTCAAATCGGTATTGCCCATTAAAGCGGCCGCTGCGGCATAGGCATAATTCCCGCCGGAACCAATCGCAATAAAATTCTCTTGCGGCTCGATGACATCGCCGGTACCGGAAATCAGCAACATATTCTCTTGGTCAGCGACCAACATCATCGCCTCCAATTTTCGTAACGCGCGGTCGGTGCGCCAATCTTTCGCCATCTCTACCGCGGCACGCATCAGTTGGCCGTTATGCGTCTGCAAACGCGCCTCGAAACGCTCAAACAGAGTAAACGCATCAGCGGTGGCGCCGGCAAAGCCCGCCAGCACTTTGCCATTGTATAAACGGCGTACCTTGCGCGCATTGCCTTTCATCACCACGTGACCTAAGGTAACCTGACCGTCACCACCGATGACCATTTCACCGGCGCGTTTCGCGCATAAAATTGTGGTTCCTCTGAAAGACATCGGCTCTCCCTTTAATCTATGTAATCGAATCATTGTTTTTAAATGCGCCTATTCTATAAGAATTTAGTGCTTTCCACGAACCTAGACGATGAATTATTCATGGCGGCGCTTTTTGGCGCGCGGATGGGCAGCATCATAAACCTTAGCGAGATGCTGCATGTCGAGCTTAGTATAGATTTGCGTGGTCGATAAATTTTCGTGACCGAGCATCTCTTGCACCGCGCGCAAATCGCCGCTGGATTCCAAAACATGGGTCGCGCAAGCATGACGCAAACGGTGTGGCGACATCTTAGTCGGCATACCGGCTTCGAGTGCGCGTTTATCCAAACGCATTTGCACCGAACGCACACTTAAACGCCCACCAAATCGATTCACAAACACCGCTTGTTCAGCTTGCGCGGCGTGTGCTGCTCGGATTTGCAACCAGCGATTCAGCGCCTGCAACGCCTGACTACCTACCGGCGCCAAACGCTCTTTCGCGCCCTTACCCAACACCTGAACCCAGCCAGCTTGCAGACTGTCCAAACCGGGCGACAAATCCAATTGCGTACATTCGCTCACCCGCAGACCGGCTGAATAAAGCAGTTCAAAAATCGCTTGGTCACGCACCTCTTGCCACGTGTGTTGCGGCTGCTCCAACAACTGCGCAGTGAGATCAACATCAATACTTTTCGGCAAAGGTTTCGGCCGCTTTGGGGCTTTTAAGCCAACCGTAGGGTTTAATGCCAGCAGATTGCGTTGCACTAAAAACCCAAAAAAACTGCGCAAACTGGACAGTTTGCGCGCAATGCTCGCCGCACTCAACCCCTCTTCAAAACGCTGGCTCAGATAGGTTTGCAAGCACTGCGCATCTACCCTTGACCAGTCGATGAGTAAGTCCGTTGAAGGAGCCGCAGAATAGGTCAAAACAAAAGCCGCAAAGTCGTTCAGGTCAGCCAAATAATTTTTAATGGTGTGTGCCGAAGCATTTTTAGCCTGCAACCCATCGAGGTATTGTTGCAGCTGCGCGTCAAGCACCGACATCTTTAATCGGCCTTACTGACAGCGCGCGAAATCGGAATGATCTTGTCGCCGGGTAAGGTTTCGGCGGGGCTGGTTTTTGGTGTTGTCGCCTCGGCAGTCTGCTGCAGTGTCGATACTGGCTGATAATCGTCTTCAAACAAGTCAATTAATTTCGCGGTAACAATCTGCGAAATAAGCCTTAAAAAGAAGTGTCCAAAATCGTTCTCATACCCCAAATCATAACGCCCCAGGGCTAAGACACCCCAGACGCGTGTTTCCCCTAAAGGCAGCAAACAAGTGGAAGAAACTTGGCCATTGTCGGCAAATAAGCCTTCGCGCCACTCTTTTTCCAAAGCCCCACAATACGGAGTTTTCGGCTGCAATAAACCGTTCAACAGTTCGCTCCAACGGCTCGACATTCCCAACTGTTGAATACCCGCCACTGAACGCTTAGGCATTTCAAACGAAAATATTTTGACACAATCAACGACAAACAACGTTTGCAGCTGCTGCTCGATTTGCTGTAACGCCTGAGTTTCGTTCTGTGTCGCCAGTAAACTCAAAGTAAACTGCATCACTTTTTCAAACAACGAATTATTTTCGCCAGCAATGTTCAGCAAACTCATGAACTCGCTTTTGAGACTGTCTCGCTGCTGGCGAAACTGCTGTAACTGCCGTTCCACCAACGACACTGCATTCTCACCTTGAGGATGCGGCAAGACAAGACGCTCCAAAAGCTGCGGATATTCCGCAAAAAAAGTCGGATTTTGCGTTAAAAATTCCACAACCTCTTGGGCTTTAGCCGGCGGCAAAATGGATTCAGTCATCCGCTATCGTCCCCGTGAAAACCATCTCTGCCGGGCCGGTCATCCACACCACCGAATCCGGCCCACCATCCCATTGCACCTGTAAATCGCCACCAGGCAAAGAGAGCCGCACATCATCGCCAACTAATTGCCAAGCACGCAACACCACCATCGCCGCACAAGCGCCAGTGCCGCACGCCAAGGTCTCTGTCGCACCGCGCTCATAAACGCGTAACTTGACTGTCGCCGAGTCGATGACTTGCGCAAAACCGACATTCACCCTTTGCGGAAACAGCGGATGCGATTCAAGAGCCTTACCCAACAAAGCGACTGGCGCGGTGTCAATATCGTCCACCAGCAGCACTGCGTGCGGATTTCCCATCGACACCGCGCCAATCTCAAGCGATTCATCGGCTACTTGTATGTGATATTTTGCCTGCTGTTGTGCAAATTCAAACGGCAAACTTGCCGGCGCAAAATTCGGTTTGCCCATATTAACGCGCACCCAATGATTATCTTGCACATACAGAACGATAATCCCAGACGCAGTTTCCACGGTAATGTCGTGCTTGTCGGTTAAGCCTTGCTCTACCACAAAACGCGCAAAACAGCGCGCGCCGTTGCCGCACTGCTGCACTTCCGAACCATCGGCATTAAAAATGCGATAACGGAAATCCACACCCACTTGCTGGGCGCGCTCTACCACCAAGAGTTGGTCAAAGCCGATACCAAAATGGCGATCCGCCCAAGCTTGGACTTTGCTCGGGGTAAATTCAACTTGCTGATTAATGGCATCAATCACCATAAAATCATTACCAAGGCCGTGCATTTTGCTAAATTTAAGGGTTTTCATGCGTCGCGATTCAATTTAACGAGTTAATTTTGCTGAATTTAGCAGACTCCGCGCCATCGCGCAAACCAACTTAGCCTGAAAGCCCCTTTGATAAGTCTTATAATGCCCCCATTAGTCAGCACAGAATCACTCATTAACAAAAATAAGATTGCAAGGATGTACCCAAGATGATGACGCCTAAAGAGATTGTTAACAGCCTAAATGCCCACATTGTTGGACAAGCAGATGCCAAACGTGCCGTGGCGATTGCGCTGCGTAATCGCTGGCGTCGTAGTCAGTTAGCGGACGATTTAAAGCCGGAAGTCACGCCGAAAAACATCTTAATGATTGGCCCAACAGGGGTGGGTAAAACCGAAATCGCCCGTCGTTTAGCCAAGCTGACCAATGCGCCCTTTTTAAAAATCGAGGCCACTAAGTTCACTGAAGTCGGCTATGTTGGTCGTGATGTCGATTCAATAATCCGTGACCTTGCAGAAAACGCCGTCAAAATGCAACGTGAACTGGCAATGCAAGATGTGCAACGCCAAGCCGAAGACCGCGCTGAAGAACGCATCCTAGACATTCTGCTTCCCCCTGCGCGCGGCCGCGAAGAAGAAAGTTATAACAACATGGCCGACACACGCCAAAAGTTTCGCAAACGTCTGCGCGAAGGGGATTTAGATCATAAAGAAATTGAGCTAGAACTCAGCGCGGCACCAGCACAAGTTGAAATCATGGGTGCGCCGGGCATGGAAGAGATGACCCAACAGCTACAGGGTCTGTTTGAAGGCTTCGGTAAAGGCAAAAAAGAGAAACGTAAACTGCCGATTAAACAAGCATTAAAAGCGCTGGTTGAGGAAGAAGCCGCGAATCTGGTGAATGAAGAACAGATTAAAGCGCAAGCACTGGAAAACATCGAAAACAACGGCATCGTTTTTATTGATGAAATTGATAAGGTCGCTAAAAATCATGACAACAGCAGTGGCGGCGTGTCGCGCGAAGGCGTGCAACGCGATTTGTTACCGCTAATCGAAGGCTGCACGGTATCCACTAAATACGGCATGATTAAAACCGACCACATCCTGTTTATCGCCTCCGGTGCTTTCCATTTAGCCAAACCGTCAGACTTGATTCCAGAACTGCAAGGCCGTTTACCGATTCGCGTTGAGATGAAGTCTCTGAGCGTTGAAGATTTTGTGCGTATTTTAACGGAACCCAAAGCGGCCTTAACCCTGCAAGCGAGCGCACTTTTAGCCACAGAAGGGGTCGATTTAGTCTTTAAAGAAGACGGTATTCGTCGTTTAGCGGAAATCGCGTTTCAAGTGAACGAAAACACCGAAAACATCGGTGCGCGTCGTCTACACACGGTTTTAGAACGCTTATTGGAAGACATCTCTTTTGAAGCCTCTGATATGCGCGGCGCCCACGTTGAAATCACCAGCGCATTTGTTGAACAGCGCTTGGGTGAATTAGCGGTCGACCAAGACCTATCACAATACATATTGTAGGAGCTGTTGTGCCATATCCGACTGAACTCAAACTGCATCAAAAATCGCGCAAACTGGAAGTCAGCTTCGATAACGGCGAAACGTTTGAGATGAGCTGCGAATATCTGCGCGTCTATTCGCAGTCCGCCGAAGTCACCGGCCATGGACCAGGGCAAGAGACGCTGCAACTGAATAAACAGCACGTTAATATCGACGCCATTACCCCAGTGGGCAACTACGCGGTCAAGCTGCATTTTGATGACGGCCACGACACAGGGCTTTATACTTGGGAACGGTTATACGATTTGGGTAAAAATCAGCCCAAATACTGGATGGACTATTTACGCAAATTACTGCGTGGTGGCCATAGCCATCCCGAATTAGACGCACTCAAAGCGCAGCAAACCCATTGAACGTGACGGCAAACGAGGACACTATGAGCAATAACAAATCCACTATCGACTTTGGTTTTAGCGAAGTTCCGCTTGAAGAAAAAGTAAAGCGCGTTAAAGGCGTTTTCGATTCCGTTGCTGGCAACTACGACATTATGAACGATGTCATGTCGCTCGGCATCCATCGCGTATGGAAACGCCAAACCATTGATTTAAGCGGTGTTCGTCCCGGCTATAAAGTGTTGGATTTGGCTGGCGGGACCGGCGACCTAACCAAAGCCTTTGCCAAACGGGTCGGCAAAACCGGACAGGTTATTTTAGCCGATATCAACGAAAGCATGGTACGCGTCGGGCGTGATCGCCTGATTAACCAAGGCATTAGTGGCAATGTCGATTACACCATCACCAATGCCGAAGCGCTGGCCTTTCCGGATAATAGTTTTGATGTCGCAACCATCGCCTTTGGATTACGCAATGTCACCAACAAAGACCAAGCGTTAGCCGAACTATACCGTGTGCTGAAACCAGGCGGTCAGCTGTTAATTTTGGAATTTTCCAAAGTAACCAATCCGGCAATGGCCAAGTTATACGATTTCTACTCATTTAACATCCTGCCTAAAATGGGTAAAGTGATTGCCGATGACGAAGCCAGTTACCAATACCTCGCCGAGTCCATTCGAATGCACCCCGACCAAGAAACCCTAAAACAGATGATGTTGCAGGCCGGTTTTGACAAAGCGGAATACCTTAATATGTCACAAGGCATCGTCGCCCTACATCGTGGCTGGAAATATTAATTTCACGGAGTGTTTATGTCTGCCGATTTTTCCCGCACTGCCGCACTCTTAGCCTACGCCTTGGAGAGCGCCTTACAACAAGCGCGCAAACTGGATATCGAACACGGTCAAGCGTTCGATAAACTCCCGACAGGCCGTGTTATTGAGCTACACATAGCGCCGCTGAAAACGCCCTTATACTGCCTGCTTGCTGAAAGCCAAATCAGCGTACAGAGCCATTTAAGCGGCGCTGCAGATGCCAGCATTACCGCACCGGCAAGCGCTTGGCTTGGCTTAGCCGCAGACCACCCAAAACTTGATGCGTTTCATTTCGATGGTGAACGCGCCTTGGGCGAACAGTTTTTAAACGCTCTAGCGCATATCGAAATCGACTGGGAAGAACATCTCGCCAGCCTAACCGGTGACTTTATCGCGTTTAAAGTTGGCCATGGGGTGCGCTCATACTTGGAACTAAAACGCCGCCAACGCGCAAGCATCGAACAGACACTCAAAGAGTATCTGCAATTTGAGATCAATGCGGTTCCAACACCCTCGCAAGTGCGACACTTTAATCAAGACGTTACACAACTCAGTCAAGACCTCGAGCAGCTAGACGCTCGCATTCATCAACTCATTAAACGACACACGCCTGTATGAAAGCCATTCGCCAACTTCGCCGTCTCATTAAAATCAACCGCGTTCTCGCGCATTACGAAATCGACAAAATGGTGCTTGGTGGCACCAAGTTCGCGTGGCTGGTCTGGTTTAACGCCCTATTGCCATGGAACTGGAAAAGCCGTTCCAAATTAAGCCGTGGCGAACGCATTCGCTTAGCGTTGGAAGAGCTGGGGCCAATTTTTATTAAACTCGGCCAGGCGCTCTCCACACGCAAAGATTTGCTACCACACGACATCGCGATTGAACTTGCCAAATTACAGGACGACTGTCCACCGTTTGATGAAAAACACTCGCTCGAACTGATTGAAAAAGCACTGGGCAAAAGCGTCAACGAGGCTTTTAGCGAATTCGACCCTATGCCGATGGCATCTGCGTCGATTGCACAAGTGCACGCTGCAAAACTGCCGGATGGGCAAGAAGTGGTGGTTAAAGTGGTACGCCCTGACATTAAGCCAGTCATTGAACAAGACGTGGCTATCATGTTTATGCTCGCCAGTTTGTTTGAAAAGGCCGTTAAAATCGCCAAGCGCTTGCATCCGGTGGAAGTGGTCGCAGAGTTTGAAAAAACCATTCTCGACGAACTCGACATGGTTCGCGAGGCATCCAATGCGGCACAATTAAAACGTAACTTTGAAGGTTCTGACCTGCTGTATGTGCCAGAAATTTACTGGTCGCATACCGCAGAGAACGTGATGACGATGGAGCGCATTTATGGCATTCGCATCTCAGAAACCGAGAAGCTGATCGAAGCGGGTGTGGATTTAAAAGACCTCTCCGCCAAAGGCGTGATTATCTTCTTTACGCAAGTGTTCAAACACAACTTCTTCCACGCAGATATGCACCCAGGCAATATTTTTGTTCTGCCAGACGGACGCTATGCCGCGATTGATTTCGGCATCATGGGCACGCTCACGCCGGAAGATCAACGCTATCTGGCGGAAAACTTTTTAGCCTTTTTTAACCGCGACTATCTGCGCGTTTCCGAACTGCATATCGAATCAGAATGGGTGCCGCGCCATACCCGTGTCAATGAACTGGAATCGGCAATTCGCTCGGTCTGTGAACCGATTTGGGATCGTCCGCTAAAAGAGATTTCGTTTGGTCTGGTATTAATGCGTCTATTTCAAACCGCGCGTCGTTTTGGGATGGAAATTCAACCACAATTAGTGCTACTGCAAAAAACCCTATTGAACATTGAAGGGTTAGGCCGCCAATTAGATGACGAACTGGATTTATGGGATACCGCCAAACCTTTCCTTGAAGATTGGATGAAAGAGCGCGTCGGGCCGAAAGGTTTGGCAAAAAACATCAAAGCCAACCTGCCGTTCTGGATCGAGCAAGCGCCGACTTTACCCGGCCTGCTGCACAGCACGCTTAATAAAATGGCGCATGGCGGTATGGGCCTGCAATCTGAGCAACTCGTGCGCATCGAACAAGCGCTGGTACAACAAAACCGCATTGCACGGCATCGCAATATCGCGATTATCCTTGTGCTGCTGCCGATTTTAATCGCTCAATTAGAAATTTATTTAGATTTCTCAGCGGTTGCGATTATCTGGGCCCTTGCCGCTTATTTCGCTTTAAAAAAATAACCACGCGATTGGAGTATTAAATGATTTCCCGTTTCCTATTGATCTCTTTCTTCACCCTGCCATTATTGTACGGCTGCTCATCAAACCCAGTTGGGATGAACGATGAACAGTGGAAACAACTCAGCCCGCAAGCGCGCGAACAGCTACTGCTCAAACAGCAACAAATCGATGCCGAACAAGCGCGAGTGCAACAAGACGCTGACAATCGTGCACGCGAACTGCAACTGCAAGTGGAATTGGAAGAAAAAAAACGCCTGCAACATCTCTATAAAAACCCGATGCAAAGCAATGTAGTACGCGTCAATATTCTGCAGGGCGAGATGCAACGCGACAAGGTCACTTGGCAGCTTCGTCCAGAGAGTTTTAGCATCGCCCGTTCAGAAAACAAAGCCATCCAACTGCAACTGCGCAATCCGCAAAATGGCAAGACCCAAAGCCTGCCAGCCTATCTTCATTATCGCCAAGAGGGAAGCGCAGTAGAATTACAGCTATATCGTCAAGCGAGTAACGACCAAATTCGCTTTGTTAGTGATGGTAAATGGGACTGTGGTGCGGAATACAAGCAACGCTTAGCCATCAGCGGACAAGAACAATTGCAAATAAAAGCTTATATTGAAGAGCTGGGCGTTAAACCGATGTATTGCAAATTACGCAAACAACGCTAACCCAGATCAGGAGAATGGATATGCTCAAACCAATTTTTTTATCCACAAAAATGCGTCAACTTAGCGCGGTACTCACTCTCAGCATCGCCCTCCTTAGCGTCAATTCGGATGCTCATGCGGGTGAAATCCTGCCATTGGCGGTGGATTTACAAAAGTCGGGACAGATTGCCACCAAAAACAAAGTACCTGTGGTGATTTTTGCCACCGCCACATGGTGTAACTACTGTAAAAAACTGGAACAAAACATTCTTTATCCGCTGCTGCAAACGACGGATTTGGAAAACTACGCCCAGTTCAGCCAACTGGTATTAGACAAGTCACATTGGATGATGAAAGACTTTAATGGCAGCGACATCGAAATGAAAACCCTAGGACCGAAATTGGGGGTTATCGTGGCACCTACAACCTTATTTTTTGATGGCGAAGGCAACCAAATTGCTGATCCGATTATCGGCTTAACACTCGAAGAATTTTATCCTGGCAACCTAGAACGCGCCATCAATCAAGCACTGGCAAAACTCGGTAATGATAAACGCGTCGACATCTACAAGATGGTCGAAGAGAGCAAAGTGAACTACCAGCCGCAATAACACTCTCGCGATGGACATCAAAAAAAGGGGCAGAATCTAACTTCTCCCCCTTTTTTGGTTAGCGCGGTCTAAAACGCGGCTCACTCATTATCGGTGCAATCAAATCGACATCTCGATCCTTATCCAACGCCTCAATCATGTCGTCGTATGACTGAATTGGTTTGACGTCAATAATTGCCATATCGTCTTTCGGCAACCGCGTCACCATCTTAAACCCATAACGATCGATTACCTCTTGCAGATGTTCTGGTCGATAGGTACGCAACACAAAGGTGCCCGTCAACACAGCATTATTACCGGTTTTCTTATTCAACAGCACCGGCATAAACGCATAATGCTTGTCGTTGAATGTTTTGTCTAAAGGGCCACAGGTCTGCTTGCTAAACCACACTTGCGGAGTGTGATAAATATACCAACCGCCGTGGCGTTGCAATAACGCCAAATCAAGTTCAGCGGGCAAGTCTTGCGGCGCTAAGAGTGAGGCTACGCGCTGTAACTGCGCTTCGTAGATTTCCGTTCCAGCCATCTGAGTCACTAATTGACAGGGCAGCAAATACGCTTGCGCAGCGCTACTGCTCAACAGGGTCGCAAACAGCGCCGCGTGCAGAGAAGACTTCAACCGCGATTTCATTATTCTTGTGCCTCATGTGCATAAAAAGAGAGTGACCAATCGACCAGTTTCCCTAGCCCAGTCAATCCGGATTGCGAATCGACATCCTGAATTTTTAACTGCCAATCACCGTTTAAACGCTCCCCATAAAAAGCGTGACTGATCATCGGCAAATCAGTGACTGCGCTCTGCTTGTCAAATCCGGTGAACGGCGTCATCACAATACTTTGTGTACCGGAAGGCGAAATCAAGGTAATCACATAATCGCTAAAATCGAAATTACTCAGCGCGCCTTGAGCCGTCATCGACAAGGTCAAGCGAACACTCTCTACTTGTAAATTATCTGTTTGATTTACATTCAATCGTTCGGTGATACCAACAGCACTCTTATCGGCAATTGCACCGCCATTAGTCACTGAACCGAACAGGCGGCGGTCATCATCGCCGCCGATAAGTTGTAACGCCGGTAAAGACTGATAATTATCGGTTGCCATCGCCACGGCTGCACTCACATCCAAAGCACCAAAACCGTAATAATTTGAGAACGGAATATTCGCCGCATTCGTCACCCAACCTTGTTCAATCGCCACGGCTGGAACACTCAACGTTTTACCACTTAGATTGGCGTCAATTTTACGCGCACTCAAAGCAAGAATGTGTTTGGCATCTCGCCAAGTTAAATTGGGATTGGCTTCTAACAACAAGGCCAAGGCACCACTGACGATTGGTGTTGCTGCTGAACTCCCGCCAAAATAACTGATGTAATCGCAATTCTCATCAACCGTTGCCAAAGCACTATCTGTGCGAGTGCCATTGTTAATTTGACTGTAGCCAGTGGCACATCCCGACTGGTCGGTTGAGAGAACCGTCACTCCCGGCGCAGTAAGCCACAAGGCAGAACCCGTATTTGAAAACCACGCTTTTTTATCATCGGTTGAGTAAGCACCAATCGGAATCACATAAGGGATGGTCTGATCAGGTTCAAAATTGGTATTAAAACAGGTGACATCATACTGATTGGCTTGCGCGCACGAACCACTGGTATCAATTTTTTCAAATTCATTACCGGCCGCCTTAACATAGAGCGCGCCCTTGCCGGCACGAAGGGTTTGCGTGCCGCTTTCTAAACCAAGGAATAACGGATCATAATAACTATCATAAGCGCCTGCATTCGGCGTCGGGTCATAGGTGATCGGAAAGCCGTAACTCAAATTAAACACCGCCAAATCCGATGTAACTAAGCTTGGATGATTGATCTGCGGGTCGTAACCAATCGCGGCCAATTGATCCGTAATCGAAATATTGGTAACCCCCTCGGAGTTTAATATTTTAAACGCGCGTAATTCGGCACTGGGCGCCACCCCAATCATCCCCTTCGAATTGCCGCCCCTTGCAGCCAGCAGGCCTGCTACCGCGGTACCATGATCCCCTTCGGTGGTGGTGTTTGGCGCGGGGTCGCTCCCTCGCGTAAAAAAATTGTAAGACGCGTTTGGTGTCAGATTTTCCTGAATGTCAGGGTGCGTAATTTCCAATCCAGTGTCAATCACCGCCACTCGCACTTGATTGCCGGTGATTAAATCGCCGCTGCGATTGCGCACATAGTCCCCCTGACTAACCGCACGAATACTTTCCAGATACCACTGATAACCGACCAAAGGATCGTCGAAACTGGCAATCGCCACATCCGGCTGAATCACCGGAACCGGAGCAGGATCTTCAGACGAGCCGCCACCACAAGCACTTAATAATGCCGCGGCAAGCAAGGGCACTAGCGTAAACCATCGCAAATGAAAAGCATCGCTCATCAAGCGCACTGGCTGCACCGAAGAATCTGTCATGAACCCCCCCTTGGCACAGTTAATTGAGTACCAACTGCCCTGTAAATGTTGTGGTCGCAGCGCGCTCACCTTGGGGACGCATTAAACTTGCCCAATTTGGTAAAGCCTCTGCACTGTCCGCCTGAACCTCGATTGACCCTTGGTAAGCAATGGCTTGCACATTTTGACCGTTAAAAACGGGCGTTAAACGAATCTCACCCGCTAAACGCCATCCTTGCTGAGCCTGAATAGTCACTACCAACGCTTGCTCGTGTTGCTCTAACTGTAAATTAATCGGCGGAAATTCTTCGCCCATAAACTGCAAATCCAGTAGTTGAGCTCGGCCACCTGCTTGGCTTGGCCAATCCGATTGCGCAGTCCAATCAGCTTGTAGATTTAATCCGCTTAATCGCCATTCCACACCCGTTAACCAGCGACCGTAATCGCGATTCAACTGCCAGAACGGTTGCAAATCAACGCTGCTAAGATGTGAATCTTGAAGACTCAACTGCCGCGAGGATGCCAATACAGAATACACCGCCAAAAACTGCAAACGACTTTGCAGCCCCTGCAACTGAACACGCATTTGTGGTGCTAAAAAACCACCTGCGCTCGGTGAATTTTGCCAAGTCAAACGACCTATGGACTGATTACCTTGCTTAAAGGAGAGCGCCACATTGGCCGAACCGTCCAGCAAATCCCCTTGCCATTCACTCAACACAACGGGGTTCAGCAACTTTTTATCGAGCCAGTTGTCAGCCAGTAAAGCGACCTGTAGATGACTGAATAACGAGACCGTTAAAACCCCAATAGCAAATAGGGATAGTAGCAAAATTGGTCGGGATTTCGTGACTTTCATAAGCGCTCAGTGGTTAAGAGTAAATTTGTCTCAAGAATTGCCAGACCGGTTCAGTTGACGCCAAACAAAGCAAAATGAACAACTAAGGAGAAACAAAATCAATTTGCGCGGCGGCAAAGCCTTGCTTGGCGGCTTCGCTATTCGGAGTTATTTGCACTTTATCACTGCTCACGCCCTGCTGTTCTAAAGTGGCTAACCACTGAAACAAGCGGCTGGCAGCAACATCTTTAAACACCACCTTCACGCCCTTATTGGTTAAATCGATGCTGCTAATTTGCTGATGTAAATTCATCTGGCGCAAACTGGACTGCACCATACTCATTAACTGATTACGGTCTTGCACCTGAACACTCTGTGAATCACCAGCACGTTTTTGCCAAGCCGGAATCTGCTGCTGCAACCACTGCCATTGCTGCTGCGCGGCGTGCAACTTCTGCTCGGCTTGCGTTTGGCTGTGCTGCATCGGCAACCACAAAAAGGCGTACAGCAGCACCCAAACCAAAAACACGGCCAGCGCGCTCAAAAGGTTTTTTTCGCGCTGCGCCAGAGGCAACCAAAACTGGTTAAAACGGAACTTGAGAGACGTTAACATTTGCTCAATTTGCAACCACATCAATCACTCCTAATGCCGCTTCCGGGGTCACACTGTTAATACTTAATTTGCCATTGATGTTCGCTAATCTCGGTTCCAGCAACTGTAACTGACGACTTTGCAAAGCGCGTACTTTTAGCTGTAAAGTAGCACGGCTTTGATTCCAACGGATTTCATCTATCAAAACACCATCGGCCTGAGTCAATAGTGGCTCTAACTGATAAATCAACGGCATCAATTGCGCGTTCTGCGCCTCTGCCGCGGGCTGTAGACGGCTCAGCGTCTGCGCCTTTAGATTCACCACCCGTTTCACTTCAGGAAACATCGCTCGAAACAGTTGTTCACTCTGCACTTGATAAGCTTGTGCGTCTTGTAACGCTTGCTGACTGCTCAAATACAACGAACCCAACATGGTGACCATTAAGACACCCGCCGCCAAATTTGGCCATAACCACAGTTTGCCGATTTGCGTGCGCTGTTGCGCACTGAACTCGCCAATCCTTAAATTCAAAGCAGATAATTCACGCCACTGCAGAGCACTGTAAGCCGCTTTGGCCCACAACGCTTGCGACCATTGAACCGATTCGGCATGCTCTAAACCCTTTAGCGTCAACACTGGCGCAGGCAGAGCCACACCCACACTTTGGCCGGTACGACATAAGGATATTCCACCCTCCATCGGCGTGGTTAAACAGACGGCTTGTCCTTTATGCAAGGGCAATGCAAAACAGTCCGCCACCAAAACTAAAGAGTCCAAATTCAACGATTTTATCGCAGCAATCCACGCTTGCATCTGTGTTCTGGCAACCGCAGCGACTTGCAAAACCGCCCCCTTAGCGTGCACTTGTTTATCCAAAATCACAAAATGATAGCTTTCCACCGGCTGTGCCAACTGCTCTTCCATCGCAAAAGGCAGAGCAGCATCAATCTCAGCACGTCTTTTAGCGGGCAATGTCACTTCAGTCAACACCAATAACTCAGTCGGCACCCAGATTACGCCAAACGCCAAGAGCTGCGCCCTTGTTATCCGCCCTTGCTGCAACAATTTAGCCACAGGCTCACTCTGCAGACGCTCATCTTGCCACTGCTGCCAGTGCAATTCACCTTGGCGATTAAAACGCAGCGCACCGACGTTTACGTCAGCGTGATTTTGATGCGTTGGATTAGGATTCAGGGACACTTAACCACCTTTGGAGTAACTTCACTTGGTTTTCTGGATCACGGTAAAAGAGCGCAGACACCTGTTGCTGCGCCAAGCCAAAATCGACTCGTCCATGTAAGATAAAAAATTCGCTACGCACCGCAATCAAACTCTGCGGTAACGCTTGGGTAATCTCCGCCTGAGTCAACCCCGATGCTTGCACTAAAAATTGATAAAAATTTTCTAGCCCATCGGCCGGTGTGACTAAACGCTCGCTGAGCCAAGCTTGCACCAGCTGCGGGGTCATCCAATCGCTTAACGCCATTAACACCGCCTCCGGTGCCGTATTAATATTCACCGGAACGCTCTTGGGCAATGCGCTTAAATGCATTATTAAACGTTGCTGCTGAGCATAATCCAACTCACTCATGCCCTGTAAGTTCAACACTTCTTGCGTGCTGACCATCAAGACATTAGCGGCACGGTAGGCCGGCTGCCTCAACAGATATTGATCGGTTTCAGCACCACGTATACGCGGCTCGGAATCCTGATCAATCCAGTCACCAATCACATCTGCCAAGGGCTGATTTATCCCCTGCTGTTCGGCGTAACGATCAAACACTTGCTGCCATAATTGTTCGGCGCTGCTCGTCCCCTCTTGCGGCGGATTGGCGACCGGCAAAAGCAAATTATTCACATTGAGATTGGCTTGCGCATCAAGCAACACGCCGCTTATTTCACCGTCCTCAAACGCAATCGGTGGTAAAGCTTGCGCCCAAACTTCGTTTAAATGATCGGTTTTGTTATTTTGTCCATCCAGCTTTAAACCTTGTTTAACCCAACTTTCCAATCCCCAAGCAACACTTAACGCTTGGGCTTGATGCAACATATAACCACTGCGTTGAATTTGGGCATTTTGTTGACCGAGCAACTGGCTACTGATAATCGCCACCAAAGCCGCAACCAGCAAGACCGTTATTAAGGCAAAACCGCGCTGTTTAATTAGCATCCAACAACTCCGGCGGAGGCACGGACACTTCGATGCTGTCCGTGGCATTAACCTCGGGAGTCGGAGCTTGCGGCGTACTTTCAGACGACGTATCCGATGAATTTTCGGCTGCCGAGGTCGCGGTTGTATACGGATTGAAATCCAACCAATCCACACCCGCAAACAGGCGACGCACCTCTCCTTGTGCAGTTTGCATACTGACTTCCAGCGCTTTAGGCAGGCGATTATTCAACGATGCCGGCGTTTGATTAACCGGCGGCCAACTGCTTTGCCACTGTCCGTTTTGATCTAAAAAGCGCAACGCAAATTGTTGCACGTCTTGCAATAACACTCGGCGACTGGGCTGTGAATCAGGGGCGCGATCTGACACCGGCCATTGCAAACGTATCAACTCACTCCCCTCGAACAGATAAGCGACTCGCAGCACACCATAACGTCCAGCCTGTGCCAAAGGGCTATCGGCCACGCTGAAGCGACTAAACTCCAGCGGAATATCGGTACGGTAAGCCAAAGCAGGCAATGTACCGCCCAAACCGTCGCTCACTGCCCGCGGCGCCAGTTGCATTAAATCTTGCTCCAACCACCACCAAGCGGATTGCACCTGACGTAAATCTTGTTGATGACGCTCTAATATCTGATTAGAGCGAACACTGGCATCAATACTTTGATAAGCCATCAAACTGATAACGGCTGCAATGCTCATCGCAATCAGCAATTCAATCAGGGTAAACCCTTGTTGGCGAATCCGCGGTTTACAATCCATCCGCGCTAACCACACTCACTAAACGAGCACTAAGCGAGCCATCGCCAGATGCATTCTGCTGGCGCACTTCGATGCTCAATTTTCTAAACTCTGGCAACTGGGTCGGTTCTATTTTCTGCTCGACAAGCCAAGTTCGTCCGAGCATCTGTACTTTTTTATCAGCACCGTTAAGCTGGCCGCCAAGCTGCTCTTGCAAAAGCGCATTTTGTGCCACCCAAGTGGCCAGCACTTTTTCCTCTAACAGCGTCTGGTTGTGCGTCGTCATGCCCATGGTTCGACTTAACGCAGCCAAAGCAATTGCAGCAATCACTAAAGCAATCAGCACCTCAATAAGCGTAAAACCCGATTGACGTTTTTTCACTGCGCTCTATTCCATCTCAGCGAGGAGTTCAAAATTTAACCACCTATCCCATTGCAATACGCTCAGTGGCGCATCGCCCCCTTGGTTTGTTAATTGCCAAGAAATCTGGCCCAACTGCGCCTCACCATTGGGCAACAGCAACCAACCCGCCAAAGTCACTTGGCGAGCATCGTCAACCAAAAAGAATGGCGGCTGATTGAGTGGCAACTGCCATTCGACAGTCCACAGCGCCGACCAAGAAAGAGGTTGCAGCTTACTGGCAGTCTGCCAACGCCCTTGCGACCATTGATACACCTGTAAACCTTGCGCACTCACACCCACTAAATGAGTACGTTGCGTCCAAGTCGCTTGATCTTGCGCCTGCTTAAACAGGCCTTGGATTTTAGCCGCTTGTTCACGCGACTGGGCGGCGTCATTGTTCTGCAAACTCAGCATTCCAGCAGACAAAAGCACACCAATAACCAACAACACGACCATTAATTCAAGCAGCGTAAAGCCGCGCTGGCGCATCATTTCAAGCAGCGTCTACTTTGCTTGCCAGTTGCCGATGGTGGCATTGATGTCCTCGCCACCGTCCATCCCATCGGCCCCTAAGGTATATAAATCAAATTCACCGTGTTCGCCTGGCATCAGATACAAATAGGGATTTCCCCAAGGGTCAAGCGGCAGATTATCCAACAGTTTTTTCCAGTTTTTCGGTTGTGGGTCATCCGTTGGCTGGCTCACTAAAGCCTCAAGCCCTTGGTCAGTGGTCGGATAATTATAGTTATCCAACTTATACAATTGCAGTGCCGAGGCGATTGCACCAATGTCCTGTTTCGCTTTTACCAAACGCGCCTCATCCGGACGATCCATTAACTTGGGTACCACAAAACCGGCTAAAACCGCCAAAATGACGACCACAACCATTAATTCAATCAACGTAAAACCGTGTTGTTTACTGTTATTTTGTTTTTTCATCTAAATTATCCAACCATTTGGTTCATTTCAAAAATGGGCAACATAATGGCGAGCACAATCGTCAAGACAACTGCGCCCATCACCATAATCAAAATCGGTTCAATCAAACTGACCAGCGTTGCCGCCGCGTTTTCTACTTCATTTTCATAATGTTGCGCGCCGCGCAATAGCATCGAATGCAGCTGCCCTTTGCCCTCGCCGGTGCCAACTAAGTTCAACAGCAGCGGGGGAAACACTTTCGACTGCTGCATGGCAAAATGCACACTTTTGCCTTGGCGTACCAACTCGACCATGGCTAACACCGATTTTTTCAGCGGGTCGATGGTCATCACTTCCGCGGAAATGGTCATCGCATCTCGTACCGTAACGCCAGAGGCCAACAAAACCCCAAAAGTACGCGCCCAACGTGCCGCCGCAGAATACAGCAAAAACTTCCGCGCCCCCGGCAAACGCAACCACAAACGATGTATCTTAAAGCGGCTGCTCGGGCGAGACATAAGCCAACGGTATAACAACCAAACGCCGACCACCGTGAATAACATCGCTCCCCAGTGCGTCTGCACAAAAGCACTGGCGCTGAGTAATCCTTGCGTTAAGGGAGGTAACGTCTGCTGCATATTATCAAACACGCCGACCACTTTGGGCACCACATACACCATCAGAAAAAACACGATTGCAAACGCAACGACAACCATCAAAATCGGATAAATCATCGCTGTTTTGAGTTTTTTATTCATCTTCTCGCGTTGTTCGATGGTGTCTGCCAAACGCGACATCACTTCGGTCAAGTGGCCACTGTGTTCACCGGCTTGAATGATTGCGACATAGTCGGCCGGAATTTTATAAGGCGCTTTCTGTAAAGCCTGCGTCAGCGAATAGCCTTCGCTCACTTTAGAGTGCAGACTGCGAATAAAACGCATAGTCACTTTCTTCTCAGCCTGTTCAGTTAAGGCTTTAAGGGCATTATTTAGCGGTGTGCCGGCTTCCAGTAAGGTATGCAATTCACGCGTGAATAAGGCTAAATCTTCGGTCGCCAGCTTGGCTTGCAACCAGTTGCTGGTCGATTTGCTTGGTTTGGCGGCTTTGACTTCTTGTAAAGCAATCGGGATTAACCCTTGGTCGCGCATTTGTTGGCGCGCCAAGCGTTCAGAATCGCTTTCCAGCATCCCTTTTTTACTTTTGCCTTGTTGAGTCAAGGCTTTATATTCAAAAACAGCCATGCTTAATTTTGCGTCACACGAAGTACTTCGTCCAAACTGGTTTTTCCATCCAACACCGCTTGAAAACCACTCTGATTTAAAGACGGTGCCGATTGACGCAAATACGCATCAATCTCCGCTTCAGACTGCTGTGAATGAATCATCGAGCGCACCTTATCATCGACCAACAACAACTCGTACAACCCCATGCGTCCGGCGTAACCGGTGTGCTGACAAATGTCACAGCCGTTCGCTTGATAGACAGTCGCACTGGCCACACCGAGCTGAGCGCATTCGGCGCTGTCCGCCGTGTGCGGCTGCTTACAATGCACACACAGTTTACGCACCAAGCGTTGCGCCAAAACCCCATTCAAACTGGAAGCCAACAAAAACGCTTCGGTTCCCATATCGCGCAAACGCGTCAAAGCGCCAACGGCAGTATTGGTGTGCAGAGTTGATAACACCAAATGCCCTGTTAACGAAGCTTGCACTGCAATTTGTGCGGTTTCTGGGTCACGAATCTCACCAATCATCACCACATCTGGGTCTTGTCGCAGTAACGCACGCAAACCACGAGCAAAAGTCAAATCCGCTTTGGTATTGACTTGCGTCTGGTTAATCCCGTCGATGTTGTATTCAACGGGATCTTCAATCGTCATAATATTGCGCTGTGTGTCGTTGAGTCCCATCAAACCGGCGTACAGTGTGGTGGTCTTTCCGGAACCGGTTGGCCCAGTCACAAGAAAAATTCCATGTGCTTTTGACAAGGCCTTAGCGACATCCGCCTCCATGCGTGCTGGCATCCCTAAATCTTTTAAGGTCAAGCGCTCCGCCCCCTTATCCAGCAGACGCAATACCACACGTTCGCCAAAACTCGAAGGCAGGGTCGAAACCCGTAAATCAACCGCGCGCCCGCCTAACTTCAATGCCATGCGGCCATCTTGTGGGATACGTTTCTCGGCGATATCCAGACGCGCCATCACTTTAATACGTGACACGAGCATCGATGCTAATCCAGGCTTGGGGCTAAGTACGGTTTTTAAAACGCCATCCACTCGGAAACGCACCCGCAATTGATTCTCGTAAGGTTCAATATGAATATCAGACGCTTCAGCGCGAATCGCTTCGGTCAAGACCGCATTGAGTAATTTGATTATCGGCGCATCATCAGCGCTATCGAGCAAGTCTTCGGGTTCGCCCAATTCGGCAAACACTGTCGCTAAATCATCCGTCTGAATCGAATCCGCAACATCAATCGAATTACTGCCGCTATCGGCATAGGCGACTTGCACTTTTTGACTAAGCTGTTCAGCAGAAACTTTGCGCCATTCAATCGACTGCTGCGGATGCAAAATCCACAATTGCGCCTGCACGTCTTGCAGGGCCGCCAAAGGGGTTTGCTCGGTGAATAACACGCTCAACCCCTCTTGATGCTCGAGCACAAGCTGATTCTTACGTGCAAAACTAAATGGCAGATTAAAAGTCATAGAAGGCATCATAACTATCACCAAATCCAGACGACTCCGACTCAATGGGGGCTTGCGTTGGCGCAGCTTTTGGCGCAATCGGTGCCGAAGCGGCAGGCGTATCAACAGGTGCAACGGTGGCGTTATCATTGCGCCACTCTTGGTATTGCGGTAACTGCGGACGCAAGCCAGGTTTAATCCACGAACGCTGCGGCAGTTGCAAAATACGCTGTTGCTCGTCAAAAATCATATTGTATTTTTGACGACTGTAAAAATCGCTTTTGAGATTATCGCGCACAATCACCGGACGCAAAAAAACCATTAAATTAGTTTTTTGACGACTGCTGTCAGTTGAGCGAAATAGCGCACCAAGGCCGGGAATATCCCCCAAACCAGGGACTTTGGAATCAACCTGCGTCTCTTTCTCGTCAATTAAACCACCTAATACCACCACGTTGCCGTCACCGACAATCACTCGCGTCTTAATTTGTCGCTTAGTGGTTTGAATATCCACCGCTTCGCCTTTAGGTATTACGTCAGACACTTCTTGATCGATTTCCAGATAAATCTCATCTCCTTCATTAATCTGCGGTTTCACTTTCAGGCTCAAGCCGACATTTTTACGCTCAATAGTACTAAACGGATTGGTCACGCTGGTGGCTGTCGAGGTGTAACTGCCCGTTTGGAAAGGCACTTCGCGACCGACCAAAATCTCCGCTTCTTCATTATCCAGAGTCAATAGGGAGGGGGTGGCTAAAATATTGGAGGCCGAATCACTGTTCAGCGCCTTTAAAAAAGCCGCCCAACCATTGTTACCGTTATATTGACCGGCGGCAAAATTCACCCCAGAACCTAAGGCGGCGGCCTGTGCCAAAGGATTACCAACATTGCCAATTAAGGTCGGCAAGGTACCGCTGAAATTAATCAACCCTGCACCCTGTTCGCCAAAAACACCCCATTCCACGCCCAAATTGGCCGCACGGTCTTCGGAAACTTCCACAAAAATCGCCTCGATTAACACTTGTGCGCGACGAATATCCAACTGGCGAATCACCTCTTTTAAGGCGCTGACAATTTGTGTTGGTGCGCTGATAATCAGCGCATTCATACGCTCATCCGCTTCAATGCTAATGCGCTCTTTAAGTTGCTTACTGTCATTCATCAACACGGTCGTGCCGCCGACCGCTGCGGGTGCTTTATCGTTCGAATCGGGCTGAGATACGGCTGTATCCGGCGCGCTCTGAGCACCTTCATCAGCCCCTAAGCCCGACTGGGCTAATGATTGGTTACTGGCTATTTTTTGCAGCACTTGCACAATATCAGTGGCTTTGGCATAACGCAGATAAATCACTTGAACACGCCCTTCGGAGGAGGTTGGCACGTCCAACTCTGCCAAAAGGGCGCGCATCATCATGCGTTTTTGCTCGTCACCCGTCAAAATAATACGGTTAGAGCGTTCATCTGCGGCGATGGTCACATCAGTACCACCTTGATTTTTTGGAATCAATCCTTTTACGGTCTTGGCTAAATCATCCGCTGGGGCATGTTCGATTTGAATGACTTCAAACTGACCATAATTGTTTACATCCACCTTACGTAAGATGCTTTTGATACGACGAATATTGGCGACCGTATCGGTAATAATCAGGCGATTGCTCTCAGCCAAACCGACTAAATGGCCCTCACGCGCGACCAAAGGACGCAAAATCGCCACCAATTTCGTCGCTTCAACATTGCTCACATCCAACACCTCGGTCACCCAATCTTCTGAGGTTTCTCGGTTGTTGCGATACGGTAGCTGGTCTTTCGCCATATTGGCTGGCACGATTTTGGTCACTCCGTCGGCATCCACCGCGACATAACCATGCACACTCAAAACCGATAATAACGTCTGGTAAAGTGCGTCCGGATGCATTCCTTGCGGCGCAATCAGGGTTACCTTGCCTTTAACCCGTGGATCAATCACAAAGTTATGTCCAGACAATTTGGCCACCGCTTCTATCACCGTGGTGAGTTCAACGTTTTGGAAATTCCCAAAACTCTGGGTTGCCATTTCCTCTGGGGCAGCCAAAACACTGCCGATTGGCGCGGCAGCACAAATAAGAGAGCCGCCGAGAACAAGGCGCAAAATGCCTTGGCGTAATTTGCTGGTTGAGTTAAGCCTTAAAATCTGTGTCATGCAGTATGCCTTTTCGCTCATATGCTATCTGTATCACCTCACTTAAAGTGAGACGAATAAATCCTGAAGTTGTCCGCTGCGTTCAATCTGTAACCGAAACTGCGATTTTTGCAACAGTTGCTGAAACTGTTTTGGGTCTTGTCCCATATCCCCCACCGACACGCCATCAACCGCTAAAATTTTGTCGCCACTTTTAAAACCCAAGCCTTCAAACAACTCGCGCTCTTGGCGTGGCCAAACCTGCAACGCATACATTTTTCCGTCACGGTTCAAGTTACGGAAACGCACGTAACGATTAAGGGCCAAAGGGGTCTTTTTGACATCGCTGCGAATTTTCGCCAATTTCTCTGGATCCAACGCCATACTCGGCGCAACATCATTGGCCGTGCCTGCTGGAGACTGTGGAATATCACTCTCTTGCAGCTGTAATTTTTCTAATTTCCCGCGATTATTCAAGACGACAAAAGTCGGTTCTATCTGTTCAATCTGCACTTGTGGACGTAATTCCTCTGCGGCACGCAAGACTAAGGTATTGCGCCCTTCTTCAATGACCGCAACAGCATCGTTTGGCGTATAGAGAATCCCTGTCAATTTGATGTTTAATTGCGTGCTTTGAAGATTTTCAAGATCATCGACCTGCGGCTTATTGGGTTCCGCTTCGACAAGACTCGGTTGCACTTGAACTTGCCCTAAAAGAAAAGAGGGCTTTGCTGGCGCCAGTGGCGCGACAGTGAGATTATCGGATTTTTGCAATGCCGGCTGTAAAATATCTACCGCCGGTTGGAATGCTTGATTAATGACTTTGCCCAACACCCAAAAGGCCGCCAATAACAACAGCCATGCCAAGGCTTGCTCAAACAGGGATAGGTAGTTTTTATTGGTCATCGAAATACTCAAATTCACCTTACAATAACGCGTCAACAAAGAAATTAATTTATAAATACGGTTCGAATTGTAGCCTAAAGCGCACCGTCTTTCGTAAAAATACACTTCTGAAAAAATGACGTTTTCGTGAAATCCTTAACAAGCCCACCCATTAAGAAGGCGCAGAACAGATCCAAATCGCTTCAATCGGGACTTACACAGCCTCTCCTTAGGGCTTGCTTAAGGTCTCACTAAGCGTGAAAATACCGCGCAGGTTTGTGCAAAATGCTCGACTGACGACAGCGCGCACAGCCATTTAATTGTTTAGGAGCGTGAATATGCCACTGGCTTGTCAATATTACAGTGAACTGGAAGTCGCCGCGATGCGGAATACCTCGGTAACCCTAATCGAAAACGGGAAGATACTGTATCAAGGTAAAGTTAAAACTCTATCGACCCAGGCCGGAAAGGAGTTTTTGGTTACACCCGAGGATGAAAGGATTCCACTGGATAATGTAGAGCGAGTTGAAAAATACTAGGAAGGCATTTTAAACCTATAGAGACCCCCCGCTTCAAGCTTTTAAGTGCAACAGCTCAGGAGAGGCGTTGCTGACCATGCGTCCCGAAAGAGAGACTGAACGCTTTTATATCGCTTGTCGATTAAGCAAAGTCTCAAAATCACGGGGATGACAATGGCTTAAAGTTTGTAAAGCCATACCCATCAAACGCTCTATCTTTGCGTTGCAAATCGCTAAAGCGACGTCTTTGGAAACGACTTTTTCACGGTTAAAATCATCATGTATCGGGCACACGCGATTAAGTAAAAAATAGTAGAGTTGATCCCCCCATTCAAATGTGGCCTGGTCAATACTGCCTGCCGGCATAATCGCTTGCCATTCACGCACACAATCCTCTGGTGAATCAAACATCGCGATACTTGCTAACGCAATCGCTTGACGCGAAGAAGCAGACACCACCTTTAAAGACATACTGGCTTGCATAATCTCCCTACAAAAATTAAGTATTAATGCGTAATTATATACCCATTTTGACGTATGGCAATCCGACTCATTCACTATTTTGAATTTTTATTTACAAGTGGCACGCGCCAGCGGAGTTGGCGGAAATCAAGTGACCAGCGGCTAACGAAAGAGAAACAAAACAACGATTTTACCGATATTTTAAGCATACCTTGACCACAAATCGACTCGATGCAAAACCCCAAAAGCACCTTGTCTCGCGTGCAACAGCATGCAACCAAGCGCTTAATGTAAACAGCATGCCCGCCAAAACCACAAAAAATCTGCTTAAACGATCGCGTTTTGCATCTACTTGCTCATCAAGACTTTATTTAAGCCGCTATTGGACAACACCGTATTCAGCTGGTTCAATAATAGTTCGCGGTCAATTGGCTTGGTCAGATAAGCGTCCATGCCGACAGCAAAGGCTTTTTGAATGGTCTCTTGATTGCTATTGCCGGTCAACGCAATAATCGGCATCGACAATCGCAACTGTTCGCGTATTTTTTGGGTTGCCTTTAAACCGTCCATAGCGGGCATTTCAATATCCATTAAAATAACATCCACCGCGTTTTTGCCAATCACCTCAAGTGCTTCAAAACCATTACTGGCTTGTAGCACGGACAACCCCATCTCTTGCAAAAGATAGAGGAGCACGGTACGGTTCACTTCGACATCCTCAACCACCAATACCGTTTTACCTTGCAACTTGACTTGCGGCTGAACCGCTATAGGCTCCGGCTTTGGTGCCTCCACCGCCATCCGCGGAGTAAAATCGGGGACAGCCTCTAAAACCGCACACTGAGCAAAATGAATCTCAAACCCTACACCATTCTCGGTGTTGCGTGCCTCAATTTTACCGCCCATACCCTCAACAATCAGTTTTGATATATACAACCCCAAACCACTGCCGCCTTGCGTAAATTTAGTGGTGAAATAGGGGTCAAAAATTTGCGACAAGATTTGCTCATCAATGCCACCGGCATTATCCGAAAAAACCATACCGCTGGCGCTAAGGTGCAAATCAATCCTTGGCTTCTGCACCAAATTTTCCTTAATCGCATCAATCGAGTTGGCAATCAAGTTGATTAAAACCTGTTTAAACTCGCCCTCATAACCGTTTACTTGCAAGTTAACCCCAGTGACATAAACCATGATGCGATGCTTGTTTAAGCGCCCTTCTAAAAGTTTCAGTACCTGACTGATTGCCGATTTTAAAGCAAAGTTTTGTGGCACTTTATCTTGTCTAAAAAAGTTCTGAAAATCACTGACCGTTTGCCCCATGAAGTCGATAAGCCGGTTCTGTTCTTTAACAAAATCCTCAAACAATGCGTTATTCATTTCACCCTGATGATACTGCCCAGAAAACTTAACCAACCTAAGCGATAATTCGTTCAGCGGTTGTCGCCACTGATGTGCAATCGACCCAAGCATCTCACCCAAGAGCGCATTTTTACTGTGCTTATGAACAACCTCAAGCTGGATCGCATTTTCACGCGTTTTAAGAATTAAATCGCGCTCCGTTTTTAACGCCCGCTCTTGCAAACGCGCTTGATACTCCTGCTCTTTATGGATAATCAATTGCACGCCGATAAAACCTAATACCAGTCCGAAAAACACCAAAGCAATCGCAATACTCACCGCATAGGAAGTGGTATTTGCAATCAACGCCGCCCCTTTATCAAAAGCACCAAAGGTCAGCACCAACCACTGTTCGCCTTTATTACCTTGCGTGGCGTCGCGATCGACCGTCACCGGCATACCGCCAAATTCGACATTGAATTGCAGAATATCGCTCAATTGAATGTTGTTTTGGGCGACAAAAACTGACTCGCCAAATAACTTATACAACAACGGACTGCCCCGTTTTTGATTCAACAGTTTAAGTAACTCAGGTGGCACGGCACGGGTTAAGGACTGCCAATTTTCCTGAAAAACCACTTGGCCATAAGAGCGCACGATAATCGATTCGAACGCACTCACCTCGTTATGCCGCGCAATTAAATCTAAAAACAATCCGGACAGTTTTAAATTGGCTTTAAGCAAGCCAATCACTTCGCCCTGTTCAAGCAGCGGTATCACTATCCCCAAAACATAAGCATTGGCGCTCTCATCAAAACCGCGATCGTCAATGAAAACTTGCCCTCGACCCTGATGGTATGCACCTTGCCACCAATATTTATGTTGATGCGCAAACGTGGTTAATTTATTGGTTGAGGCAATGGCAACACCAAAGCGGTTAGTGACAAAGATCTCTCCCATTAAATTGGGTAAGCCGCTTTTCACATCGCGTAAATACATCGCCACTGGATTAGTCAAAACGCTTTCAATTAGCGGCGATGTATTGTGTGTTTTCCATGCCTCATTTTGCTCCGCAATTTGCGCTTTGCGCGCTGCCACACCTATCTGTGCATAGTTTTCATTACTGGAACGCAATGCTTGAGTAAGCAACTGATTTGAGCCAATAACCTGCACTTTTTCGATATTTTGACGAAGCAAAGTTTGCACATCCACCGCCAACTCTTGGCCCTTTGAAGAGAGTGTCTGCTCAAACTCATCCTGAGCAAGTGTTTCAATCGTTTGGACATGATAATAAAACGTGATGGCGATTAAGCCACTGACAATAATGCTGAATAGCAATAAGAGGTTAATCCGAATTTGTCTTAAAGAACTCATCAACACTCTCCACTAACATAACCGATGCACCCAACCGAATAAAACGGCTCTTACGCCCATGAAATACGACAAACTACTTATTAAGGGCAGTATACTGAACAATTACGATTAGAGTGAAGGTTTCTTAAGAAGAGCCTATTATGACATCAAAAAAGCGCCATAAATGCGCAAGCTTACTGGATCGGTTAAGAAAACGCAGAATAAACTCTCACAGGCTTTAACCAGCAGCAAGAGCTGTTCGACTTATTCTGCGCTGCCTTGGATTAATGGAGGCTTACGGTTGTCGCAGACAAACGCGCCACAGAATCATTCAGCGGATGATGACCATCGGATTCGTTAGTGTTGAAAAAAGCCATATTTTCACCTAACTGATTCGCCTGTTCACTCATGCTTTCCGCCGCTGCCGATGTTTCTTCCACCAACGCAGCATTCTGCTGAGTCACTTCATCAATTTGACTGATCGCCAAATGCACTTGCGAAATCCCTTCGGCTTGCTCGGCAGAGGCTTTGGCAATATGGTCAATCATTTGCGAAACCTGTTTAACCGAATCATTGATATTTTCCAACATACTGCCAGACTCACCCGCCAGCTCGGTCCCTTGGTTAATAAGCGCAACATTGTCATCAATAAGATTTTTAATGTCTTTCGCGGCATCCGCAGATTTTTGCGCCAAAGCGCGAACTTCACCAGCGACCACGGCAAAACCACGCCCTTGCTCACCGGCACGTGCCGCCTCTACCGCGGCATTTAGCGCCAATAAATTCGTCTGAAAAGCAATCCCATCAATTAAGCTAACAATATCGACAATGCGGTTACTGGAATCTTGAATTGAGGTCATCGCTGCAATGGTTTGCTTCATCACGGCACTGCCTTGGGTTGCTTTGGCCTGAACTTCCGTGGCAAGACGCGCAACATCTTGAGCACTTTGTGTATTTTGCTGAACCGTTGCGTTCATCTGCTCCATGGTTGCCGAGGTTTCCTCTAAGGACGCCGCTTGCTGCTGCACGCGTTGACTCAAATCCAACGCCCCTTTAGTAACTTCATCGGAAGCGCCTTGCACGATTTCTGAAGCATTAACCGCTTGTGCAATAATCGCGCTCAGATTTTCTGCGGTGGTGTTAATCGCTTTTTTAATGTCCGCTAACTGTCCGCCGCATTGCGCGCTGACTTGACGAGTTAAGTCACCTTTACCTTGCGCGTTCATCACTCCAGTAATATCACTGATTACTTCATCCAACACTCTAACAGTCGCATTAATCGACTCTTTCAAATCCAACATTTCACCATTGGCTGCGGCTTCTACACGTTGACTAAAAACACCTTGCGAAACGTGATCCATCACATTATTGATGTCATTAATCACTTCATTCATTTCACGCATCGAGCCGCTCGCTAAATCCAACATACGACGATATTCACCCGATACATCGGCATCAATCTGTACTGAAAATTGCCCAGCTTGAATCGATTGCATTACGTTATTCAATGCATCAACCACATCGGTAATGCTGTCCGCACTGTCATTAATCCCCGTTTTCAACTGCAATAAATCACCGTTTACTTCAAGTGCCATACGCTGGCTAAAATCCCCCTCTGCTAAAGCATTAACGGTTCGATTGGCTTCGCTAATGGTTTTTTGCAGTGCATTTAACAGATTATTGACCGAATCGCTCATGGCCCCAATTTCATCACGATCGCTAATTTGCGCTCGGTATGAAAAATCCTGTTGCTGTGCCAAATTGTCCAAACCTCGCGCTAAGGTCGCAACATTACGACTAATACGTGCCGAAATCAGTAGACCTAAACCCAGTCCCAAAGCCAAGGCGATGACGATCATGCTGATAATTAAAACCGACGACTGATTAAATAATTCCGTCGAAAGCGCACTGGCATCTGCAGCGTTATTGACTTTTATCAATGTTAATTCGGTTAATAAATTATCAACCTGCTCATTAATCTTACGATTATCGACTAGGGCAATCTGTACCGATTCACGATTTTGCATCGTCAATTGACCGCTGCTTTTTTCTAAGCGGGCGGCTTCCAATAATTGGGCAGTGGCTTTACTGTATTCTTGGTTGGCTTCACGCATCCGAGCAAAAAGTGCTATCGCTTCGGGAGCAGTAATCAACTTCTCAGCTTCGTTCAAATTCTCTTGCATTCTTGTCGCGTATTTTTCAACCGCTTGGTAATACTCCGCTTGGTCAATGCTATCGTCGGTTTGCGCCAACAACAAATTGCGCACCGCTCTCGCCTGATACAGCAAATCAATATTGGCTTCTTTAATATAATTTAAACCGAGCAACTCTCGCTCATACATACTGTCCGCCATCGTATTAATTTTAGAAACCGAGTTTAATCCGAGAACCCCTACACTGAGCATTAACACCAAAAGAAGCCCGACTAAACTCATTAATTTAGTACGAACGGATAAATCAAAGAACCACGTCATGAAACTCTCCTCAAATCAGAAAATGACATTGCTCGCGCACAAAACCTACCGCGCTTAAATGTCAAAACACGCTACATTTAAAATGCAGAACCATGACAATAATGATATTAAATAAGGCTATTTAAAAAACAAGTAATGACATTGCTTATTGCGCCTCGTCAATAAAAACACCTGAAAAAAAGTAAATTTTATTCACTCTATGTACGCAATTACTACACTGTCGCTCGTAATAAAAACGCAGTGACCGGTATGCAAACCTCGAGCCTAAAATCAATTTAACTTGTGATCCTCTAACTTTGCGCTAACTATTTTTAAGTTGAAGCCGATAACCGTCTAAGGAGACACAGAATCAGTTCAAATGACTTCATGCATAAAAGCGTTTAGCTGAGCAAGGCGACTGTTTGCAGCCATGTCCATATCGGACACAAACAGGCAACACAGTGCAGTTAAATTCTTCAAAGCCCTTGAGGGCAAGGCTTACAAACTTCGTTGCTACGCTTCACATCCATCGCTTTGGCAATGTATTTCGAAGCAAGCCTAGAATTTGCCCCCTGTAGGAGCTTGCCGAAATAAATGAATTTATTCTGTGTCTCTCTAAATACAAATAATAGACAAGGTCACGAGGGAAGTTAGCTGCCATTGATGCGGAGGACTGTGACATGATTATTCAGGATCAGCAACTACACTTATCTTCTCAACGTTATTTCCACCAAAGCGAGCAATCGCAACAAAGGCTTCAGCAGTTTACCAATGGTAGCTTGAGCGCTGAGGCTCAGCGACACACAAAAAATGAGAATACGAGCTACTCTCAGCACGCGTTAAGCGTCAAATCGAATACTTCGGAGTATCATTCAAATCAAAGGTTGGTTAAACCGGAAAGCGGCTGGAACCGCTCGTCTGAATTGATGCCAACGCCATTGACGAAACCATTCAATCCATTAATCAGACAACAACATACTCCCGAATTAACCACCAACAGCGCGCAAAACCCTACGCAACAAAATCCTTTGCCTCCTCATTTAATTAAAATGATTGAAGCAATTGAAGCGATGATGGAAAGATTAACAGGAAAACCCTACACCCTAGAAGTCTACGGCTACCATCGTGGCGATGACCAATCGCAAGTAACACCATTCAATCAAAGCGCTTTCAAGGCCGAAAATCCCACCGTTTTGAGCGAATCGCCGCCGACAGGCAATGGACAACGACTCTCTATGTCACATTACTTCTCAGAGACGGAAAGCGTTCGTTTCGAGGCAATGGGGAATGTCAAAACAGCGGATGGTCGCTTAATCGACTTTTCGTTAGCCATGACACAGTCCAGAACCTTTTCAACACAATCTGAACTCTTACTTGAAAAAGGCGTTATTCCCAAAGACCCACTGGTTGTGAACTTTGGCGGCCAACCGGCAGAACTCAGCCTTCATCAAATCGCACTGGACATTAACGACAATTTAGAAATGAAGCAGATAAACGTGATGAAACCTGGAAGCGGTTTTTTGGCGTTAGATAAAAACCAAGACGGTCAAATATCTAAAGGCTCGGAACTGTTTGGACCACAAAGTGGCAATGGTTTTCAAGACCTAGCTCACTATGATTTAGACCAAAACGGGTGGATTGATGAAAATGACCCTGTATTCGCAGAGCTACGAATTTACCATCAAGCCGAAAATGGAATGATGCAACTGAATGGCTTGATGGAGCTAAATATTGGCGCGATTTCTCTGCACAACATTAGCACCGAATTCAGTCACAAAAATGCACAAAACGAACTCCAGGCACAAACGCGAAGCAGCTCGGTGTTTTTATATGAAGACTCAGGGCAAGCAGGAACCGTCCAACAAATTGATTTGATTTTATAACCCAGCAAGATGCCAGCGAATAAGCGTCAATAGGGACTTATTATGTGTCCCCTTAATTTAAATCTCGCCTTTTTGATTAAAACTTGCATCGCTCATTGACTATTTCTTTAACAAAAAATGCCCGCATTCAAGCAGGCATTGTTATTTCGCAAAATTCTATTTTGTGCCCGCTTTTTACCAAGCTTTATAAGGCAGGAACTTACCGTTCAAGGTAATCACAACACGATCACCAGCCGGATTATCTTCCTTGTCGATATCCATTGAAAAATCAATCGCACTCATAATACCGTCACCGAATTTTTCATGAATCACCTCTTTCATGGTCGGACCGTAAACACCAACCAATTCATACAGACGGTAAATTAACGGATCGGTCGGCACAATTTGATCCCAACTCTTGTGCGGGAAAGTCTGTAATGCCGCAACGACATCAGCGCCTAAACCAAGAAAATCGGCTACTTTTTCCGCAGGCTCTTTATCTAAATGATTCATGCCTAAACAGGCAGAGGTTGTATACACCTCACTTAACCCAGATGCAGCTGCGATATCCACCCAGCCCACGCCTTTCTCTGATTTCGCCAATACAATCGATTCAGTCATTTCTACTTTAGTCATCATTAGGGACTCTCCTTGAGTAATTGAATCGTCGACATTGATAACGCATTTAAATTTTAAATCCGTTACTCAGTGTCGACTAAAAACAAATAATTTTTTAAGCCTTAATCCTATTGCACAACTTATGCCAATTTCTAACCAAAAACATAACCTATTGATTTAACAAGCTTTTGACATTGACTACAGCAAAACCAAAGCAAATCCAAAACAACATTGTCGGACAATTTAATACATTCACAAAAACACTTCTTACATTTGCAAAAAATTGTATAACTTTGTAAACAAAAAAATACACCATAAATAAATAACTTATTGATTTTAAAGTATTTTTTAAAAACTGGTATCTCTAGCGCTATGTATTCAACATATTTCAACAACGAAATATCTTCGTGATTAAAAATTCATTTAAAGAAACAGATTGTTTTAGGAGAAATAACATGTCTGAAGCTCAACAAATCTATGTACCATCATGCCTACGTCCAATCGATAGCGACGGTCTAACCAAACTAGGTGAAGCGGGTAAAGCGGATCCAAATCAAATCAAGACGCTTAAATCGAAAACGGTTCTTGAAGGTCAATTCAAAAACCTTAACTACATTCGCGGTCTTGACCCAATCATCGTTGACGAACCACCAGGGCTACTTGGTGAAGACACTGCACCTAACCCTTCTGAGATGGCGCTACTTTCTTTAGGTTCATGTCTCTCGGTAGGGATCCAAGCAAATGCGACAGCTCGCGGCATCACCCTAACCAAACTCGAAGTAAACCTAGAAGCGGACATTAATATTACTGCGGTTTGGGGGACAGGCGACGTCGATCCAGAGAAGGTTCTAGGTGTACGTGAAGTGCGTGCATTCTACGATGTGGAATCACCAGATGCGACTCGTGAAGAATTAGACGATCTAGTTAAGCATGCGACGAAATGGTCACCGGTTGCTAACACTTACATCAACCCAGTACCAGTAAAAGCTGAATTAATGTAAACCATTTCACTTGCCTGTGTCGTCACCCAGATTGTGGCGGCACGGCAATTTAAGGAAGTGCCGAATACGCCTTTAATTAGCTCTGGCACAGCACATTCAGGACTTATTCGACACTTCCCTAAGGAGCCTCTTATTGAATCAGAGGCTCCCTAAGAAGCTTAAGGAGAAGAAAATGTTATCCCAAGTTATCGAAAAAACACTTAAACCTTTAACCCTATCAATCGACCATGGCGAATACACCACCAAAGTACTCGCTGAATTAGGCAAAGCCGGTGCTTACACTGAAATTGCACCTTCTGTCAGCGGAACCGAACTGGATCTATTCAAAACCATTCAGAATATGGCGCAAGTTTCCGAAGAGTGTATGTCGACCGGTTTCATGATGTGGGCGCACGTAGTTTGCTGCTGGTATATCGAAAATTCGGAAAACCCTTGGTTAAAAGAGAATATCTTACCGAAAATGATTAATGGCGAAGCATTCGGGGCGACTAGCCTATCGAATCCAATGAAATATTTTGCCGGTATCGAACCGCTAAAACTGAGCGCGGTGGAAACCGAAGACGGTTATATCATCAATGGCTCACTACCTTGGGTATCCAATCTAGCACCGGAATCATCCGAGCATTTCTTCGGTTCGGTTTTCCATGTGGTCGATGAAGAAGGCAATACATTACGTGATGTTATGGCAATCATTCCGTGCGACTTAGAAGGCTTCACTTTAAAACAACAAGTCGAATTCGTCGGCATGGAAGGCACCGGGACTTATGCGATGTTCTTCAAAGATGCATTCCTGCCGAAGAAATACCTGTTGGCAGATCCGGTGAAACCGTATTTACAGAAAATCAAAGCCGGCTTTGTGCTGCTACAAACCGGCATGGCTGCCGGCGTTATCCAAGGCATGATTAACGACATGCACAAATCGAATCTATCGCTAAGTGCCATCAACCAATATCTGGATAACAAACCGGAAGAATTACAAGAAGAACTTGATGACGCACTGGAACTGATAGAACAACTCGCCAGCAAAATTTACACACCGGGCGACGACTTCTTCCGCACGATTTTGGAAGCGCGTTTACTGGGTGCGGAAATCACCAAACGCTCTGCCGATTCGGTAATGCAACATGCCGGCGCGAAAGGCTATATCGTCGATGCCACCGCGCAACGCAAATGGCGCGAGGCCTATTTCGTCATTCTGGTTACGCCATCAATCAAACATTTACGCAAAGAAATTCAGCGCCTAGAAGTTGGGCTAGCCGCTGCTTAACAAGCAAGCAGTGCAGCAACGGCAAAAGGAGATAAATTATGAGCCAGCAAGAATATCGCAAGTACATCTGTAAAGTGTGCGGACTGATCTACGACGAAGAAGAAGGCGATCCGGATTCAGGATTAGCCCCAGGAACCCGTTTCGATGACATTCCAGACGATTGGTACTGCCCACTCTGCTTGGTGAGCAAAGCTGACTTTATCCCGCTTGAAGAGATGGCGCATGCAACTCCAGATGACGGCACACAACCTTCTCACAAAGTCAGCAATCATGCCGATGTAATGATTATCGGCTCCGGCTACGCAGGTTGGCAAGTTGCCGAAGCAGTACGTAAAGAACTGCCGGATGCAGAGATCACACTGATTACCGCTGATGACGGAATCGTTTACCCAAAACCATCACTATCGATGGCACTCCGCCAAGAACGCTCTGCCGACGACTTGAAAGAATACAGCGCAGCGCAAAAATCGACAGAACTGAATATCGGCGTAAAAACGTTAACCCGCGTGATGTCGGTTAGCGAAAAGTATAAGAAGGTACTGACCACTCGTGGTAACTTCTATTATGACAAACTGATCATCGCCACTGGCGCCAAGGCACTAAAACCACAAATTGCCGGTTCGGTCGCCCATGAAATGGTCACTTTAAACGATTTGCCGAGTTATCGCCGATTCCGCCAAACGATTACCGAAATTGATCACATCACCATTATCGGCGGCGGCTTAATTGGAACAGAAATGGCGGAAGACCTAATCGAAGCCGGTATATCGGTGACCTTAATGGTACGAGAACAACAATTAATGTCAGGCATGTTACCGAAATCGATTGCCGCAGACCTAGCAGACAAATTGGCCGTAAAAGGCGTTGATATTCGCTTTGGTCAGACGGTAACCGAAATGAACGGTACAAGCGGTGCTTACGATCTAAGCTTAGATAACGGTGAACAACTGACGACAGGGCTAGTGCTATCCGCAATCGGCATCGCGCCAAATGTCGGCCTAGCTAAGAAACTGAGTTTGGAAGTCAATCGCGGTATCAAAATCAATCATTACTGCCAAACATCGAACCCGGATGTGTACGCAATTGGTGACTGTGCTGAGTCAGATGCGGGAGTGCAAGCCTTCCTTGAACCGATTCGCCGCCAAGCCACCACTATTGCCGCCCACCTGAATGGCAATATCGACGTGACCTTCGATGCAGTGTCACCTTTGATTAAAACCAAAACCTCGACCCTGTCGATTATGCTCAGCCTACCGCTTGGTGCGAACGACCAAGACGCTTGGCAAACCGAAACGCAAATCGGCGACAACCAAAAACTGGTGTACAAAGATCAGGAAGACCACCTGCAAGGCTTTGCCCTTAGCGGAGAATTGGTCAATCAAGCCAATAATCTCTACAAACAGATTACCGATGCAGCTTGATTAAACTCAAACAACAAAATAGGGTTCTGTTTTCAGAACCCTTTATATTTAATAGCAACACAATCAAGTGTCAACCAAACCTAACTAACTTTTGGTAATTGGTCTTTAGGTATCAAGAAATAGTATCCTCCCCTACCTTTCCGCCACTGAATACCATTTTGTTTCCCTTTATCAGTTACTGTTACAAAGCCGTTTTCGTTCCGAGACATAAACCCATCATTCACTAAAATATCCTCAAGTTCCTTGGTCTTCATACCAATTTGCTTGGCTGCTTTAGCAAGGGTCAACATAGTGAACTCTTTTTCTTTGGCCTCTTGAGACTCAGAAGCAAACACCTCCTGCACAGACTCTGCCCCTTTAGCTTCTTCCTCAAGATAAATGCCAAACTTTGCTCTGTAATCAATTTCAGCGGGTTGATGAAATCTATCAATCAAAACTTGCAATGATTCCTCTACTGCAAGACTATCCGACTTAATCGTTCTCAAGGCTAAATTACCAAGCCCCTTAAACGCACCTACCACATCAATACTGTTTACAAATTTTTCATGCGCTTTCTCGAGCATATCTGGATAACAAACATTATCAAACCCAGTTTTAGGTTTTGAAATTTTTGCCTTGTAATCAAAAATCACAAAATGCTCAACCCCAATAGGTATAAAACCAATTTGCTCGAATGCTTTTCTCAACACTCTTTCATGACGTTTAGACTGTTCGATAGGTGAAGGAAAAGGACGAAAATCCTTTTTTCTTGAATCATAGAAATTAAAGATCCCATCTTCATCAATTTTGACATCATTTGAAAAATTCTTGGTTTCAAATAAAAATACAGCACCGTATTTATTCATGGCGATATGGTCAATCTGAGCTATATCACCATCAACATTCAAACGAATATCATGGGCTTTAAAGCTTTTACTAAAGATTTGATTGATATAGAAGGCGGCCTGCTTTTCCCCTGCAACACCTTTTTTCAGGGCATTAATTTCCGCTTGGATGTTTTTTCGTTGATTTGGGGTGATTTTCCCTGCTAGTAGGGATTCCAGCAGTTGGAGAGATTCTACCTTAGATTCGATTTCTTTAATTATCATTTAGTGCTTTATACCGTGTAATTCATCAATATTTTTAGATATTTTATTACACATAGATACTAGCACTAAATTAATAAAAACAGAACGCGCTTAAAAAGATCTAACCGAGTCCAAGTTTTTTATAACGGTAATTGTATTGCCTTGGCGTCATATTAAGCATACGTGCGGCATGGCTTTTATTGCCATGCGCTCTTTCCAGCGCCTGTAGCAATAAATCCTTCTCAGAATCGCTTACCTTCCAATAATTACGCTTGATTTCACTGTCAGCGTTAAAAGCGTTAGGCGGAGGGGTTGGCGGCATCGCTTGCGCATAATGTACTGTTTCCGCAACGGTTAGCGGCGGCATCGCGCCCACCCGAGAAGCTGCTGCGTTTACAGCTTCCGGCGCGGAAATTGCGGCCGGCGGCGGCGTATTTTCATTAAAGACAATCCCGCTTTCTTCACGGATGATTCGCTGAATCAAGCGATCGGTGATCATCTGTCCATCTTCCGCCAACAATACCGCGCGCTTTATCACGTTCTCTAACTGACGGATATTCCCCGGCCATTCATAGCGCTCTAGAAACTCTAGTGCCCCGCGATCAAAAATAACATTGGTGTGATATTCCTGATTTGCCTGATTCAAGAAGTGACGCGCCAGCAGACGAATATCGCCATCTCGCTCACGCAGCGCCGGCAATTCAATCGGAAACACATTCAGACGATAGAATAAATCCAGTCGGAAATTACCTTGGTTGACCGACTCTTGCAGGTTTTTGTGCGAGGCAACAATAATCCGTACATCCACCGGAATCGCTTTATTCGAGCCGATACGCGTAATACTGCGCTCTTCCAATACGCGCAGTAACTTGGCCTGCAACCCTAAATCAAGATCACCGATCTCATCCAAGAAGAGCGTGCCCTTATTGGCCATTTCGATTTTACCTGGCTTAGTCGCGGTGGCGCCGGTAAAAGCCCCTTTTTCGTGGCCGAACAATTCTGACTCCAACAATTCCAACGGAATCGCAGCACAGTTGATGGCGATAAAAGGGCCGTCCTGACGATTGGACGCCATGTGCAACATGCGCGAGAATTTTTCTTTACCGGTTCCTGATTCGCCCTTCAGCAATACCGTCACCGACACATTGGCGGCGCGAGCGGCTTTGTTCAACGATGCCATGACCGCCGGACTTTCGCCGATAATACCGTATTGACTGCCTTGGCTAACCGCCATGGCACGCAACTGTTCATTCTCTTCTTTCAGCACCTGCGTCTGTTTTTCAATCAGTTCATTCACCGCAAGAATTTCCCCAATGAACAGAGCAATCAATTTAAGAATACCTAAATCTCTGTCCAAGGAACGCGAACGGTTTCTCAAGCGGTTGACCGCTAATACACCGATGTTCTTACCCTTGCGCAAAATCGGCGTGGCGATAAAGGCAACCGTTTCTTGCGGTAGGGTCGAACGTGCCACCGTACGGCACAGGTAATCGTCTTCCAAATCGATATTCGGAATAATCACCGGTGAACCCATTTTCATTACCTTGCCGCTAATCCCTTCGTTATCGGCAAAACGGCTACGCGAAACTTCCAAGTCGGTTAACCCGAAAGAGTAAGCAGCATAGAGCACGGAATCGCTTTTATCATGCAACAGCACGCGACCACGGTTAAGCCCCATCTGCCGCGAAATCAAACTCAAAATATCGGTAATCGCCTCTTCCGGCTTGTGCGCACGCTCGATCTGTTCTGCGGCTTGTCGAATCACGATGTACTCAGAATGGTTTGCTATATCCAGTGAATCAGGCATATCGCCCCCTAGCTGTTTTCTTGATTATTTACTATGATTTAAATTTTGCCCAATAACGGAGCGCTTACTCATGCCACTTGCCTGTCATTACTACAGCGAACTTGAAGTCGCCGCCATGCATCGTAAGGAAGTCACCTTAATTGAAAACGGTGAAGTGATCTACCAAGGGAAAGTCAAAACCCTCACGACTCAGGATGGTAAAGAGTTTCTGGTCACTCCCGAAGATGAAAAAATCCCACTGGACAATGTTGATCAGGTCATCACTTAACGACATTATTCTACAGACAAAAAAGGCCTGCCAAAGCAGACCCTGTCGTTTTATGACCATTTACACTTACAAAGTGTCATATTTTTAGCTCGCATGCCATGAATAACGCTTGATCAAGAACACTGCAATTGCATCAAGCAGGTAACCGATTACACCGATGATCACAACAATCGCTGCCAAAGTATCGTATTCAAGAACATCACGGGCATCGTTGATTGCATAACCAAGACCTGAGGTTACACCTAAATACTCAGCCGGAACTAGCACAACCCACGCTACACCGATCGCCAGACGGATCCCTGCGAAAACATCTTGTGCAATCGCCGGCATAATCACACGACGCAACATTTGGAAACCATCGGCACCAAGATTACGTGCCACACGGAACCAGTTCGGATCAATACGTTGTACACCGTGAGCTGTACCGAATACGATAGGCCAAACCGTTGCCATCACAATCAGGAAGATAATCGCGGCATCCCAAGTCTCGAAAGCCAGGACTGCAATCGGCATCCACGCCAACGGACTAACCATACGCAAGAACTGGAATGGCATGTTCGCAACCTGACGCACCGCCAAGAAATAACCCATCATCACACCAACCGGAACACCAATCACGATCCCCCAGAAAAGCCCAATCGCAATGCGGTACAGACTTGAGTAGATGGTTTCCCAGAGGCTACCGGTTTCCAGCATATAACCCAGCGCCGAAAACGTCGGACCCGGAGCGAAGTCAGAAAAGGCCGCCGTATCTGGATTGCTGGCAATCGCCAGACCTCCAAGCCACCATAGCAATAGCAGAATCGACATCCCTAAAGCCGCATTGGTTGTGCTTTGCACCCACAAAGGTAGTTTTTTAAAGTTTTGCGAAAGCTGCGAAAAGAATGCAACTCCCATACTTACTTGTATCGTACTCATAGTTCAAACACCTCTTCACGCTCTAGCCGATTCTCTGGATTAACGCCTTTGACCTTATCCCACACCTTGTATTTATCCATGGCGTTCTTGACGAACTCATACTCCACCAAATCATTGACCACAAAGTCGGTATCCAATTCTTTCAAGAAAGTGGTATCGCCGGTGACCAATGTCTCTTTCAGTTGGTCGATGATAAATTTCGTTGCTGAAGGATATGGATATGGATTGAAGTCGATACGGCCAACATCCCAATCTTCGTGCTTGATCGCATCCGGTGTTGCATAATTCGCAGGGCTGTAATCAGTCATCGCTTTCAAAACCACTTCCGCTTTCATCGGTAGGTAACGCTTGCCTTCACGTGACAGCATTTTTGCGACTTCTTCTTTATTCTCTTGTGCATAAACCGCACCGCGCACCACGGCATTCATCACTTTTTGCGACCATGCTTTGCGTTTCTCGGTATGCTCATCATGCATACAAACGACACAACAAGGGTGGTTCTTCCAGATATCACCGGTGAAACGCAACATCTTACCGCCGGCCAGCACTTCACCCGCCGCATTGAATGGCTCAGCAACGATATACGCATCGATTTTCTTCGCTGCCAATGCCGGTGGCATATCCGGTGGAGGCATGATTTGTAGGTTTACTTGATTTGGTTTTAACGGATCAGTCTGATCTTGAATCACAGGCTCTAAACCAGCATTTTTCAAAGCCATCTGTAGCACGATATTGTGCATCGAATACCAGTAAGGCACCGCCAGCTGTTTACCACCAAGATCAGCGAAAGAATCCGCCTTAAGATGACGACCAATCACGACGCCTGAACCATTGGTGTGCGCCCAACCAGTGATTTTGACTGGGAAGTTATTGTTATAACGCATCCAAACCGGAATCGGTTTCAGAAAATGAACAAGGTTAAATTTATGTGCTGCAAAGCCTTCAATCAACGGTGACCAACCACGAATCAGAGTCGGCTTATCAACCTTCAGACCTTCATCTTCAAAAAAGCCCATTGCGTGCGCCACAAGAAGAGCACTTGCATCAGTAATCGGCAGATAACCGATACGCACCACTTCATCAAATGGCTCATCCGCTGCCATCGCTTGGTTCGGTAAAGTTAAACCACCCAACGCAGCGGTTAAACCACCGGCGGCGGCCATCGAATCTAATATAAATTCACGACGACCTTTTTTTGGATTAAACACATAATCGTGGTGGGACATTGGATTATCTGGGCTGCAATACTGACACATAAAATTCTCCTGACAGCAAAATACTTAACTAATACGATAAATAAAAACGGTAAAAACTCTGGGGATTAAGACGCCTGTTGAAAAATCTCTTCAATCGTCGGCGCGACAACCTTTGGACGTTCGACTTCTAAACGCTCGAAAGGCTTCTGTTGTTTGGCTTGGTCGATGGTTTCAAACTCAGCGAACAACTCATCTTTCAACTTGGTAAAGTCGGCACTATTTCGATCGCGAGGGTACGATAAAGGAATCGACTTCTCGCCGACAATCTGCCCTGGGTTATGGCTCATAATCACCACTTGATCCGCCATAGCCACAGCCTCTTCGATATCATGAGTAACCAGAACCATAGTGATGTTTTGATCATGGCAGATTTGCGCCACTTCGGTTTGCAGAGCGGAACGGGTAAAGGCATCCAATGCAGAGAAAGGTTCATCCAAAAGTAAAACTTCCGGCTCAGTCGCCAGAGAACGTGCTAAGGCGACACGCTGCTGCTGTCCGCCCGAGAGATCTTGCACATTTTTATCTTTGTGCTCACTCAAACCAACCATATCAAGCAAGTGCTCAACACGATCCTTCTTGTGTTTATAAGTGCCTGCGAACACCAATCCTAAAGCCGCGTTTTCACGAACTGTCATCCACGGATAAAGTGACGGTTTCTGGAACATCATGTTCCATTTCGCACTCGGCTTGGTCACCGTGTGTGCTCTAATACGAACGGCACCTTCGGTCGGCATTAACAAGCCGGCCACCATTTGCAGTAAGGTCGACTTACCACAACCGCTTCGGCCGATAAGCGCCGTCAACTGACCTTGAGGAATAGAAAGATTGATATCATCCAAAGTCGGCATACTTTGTTGACGATTGTAGTAATGAGTTAAATCCGAAATCCAGATTGGTGACGCGTTCGACATAATGCACTCCTAAAATTAATTACGAAATGCTTATACCACCTAACTAACCAAAACCAAAAAAACATTAAAATTCAATACCTTAAGTAGAAACTTCTATGTAAAGCAATGAATATAATCCATATAAGGGCAATAAATGCACCAAATTATCAAACAATGTAACTCTTTGTAGCACCAATGGATAACTTTGTACTGATTTGTAACAAACAGCATCAAGCCAACCAAAACACAAGAAAGTTAAAAATGCACAACACAGGTATAAAAAAACCCGAAACAATGTTCGGGTTTATTAAAATATGGTGGCTATCAGAGAAACTCATCACCCCCATGAATAAAGGCTTGAGTTGAGAGCGTTCATAGAGAATCAAACCACGGTTCACACCATTTTATCTTGTCATGCAAATATTTCTGTTGCTAACCCAGCAACTGCGACTCAATTAACTATCTCTGTAAATAAGATGCATTGAATCAGGCAACTCCTCATTTCATAGAAATTTTGAGCACTTTTTTCCCTGTATGTCTCCGACAATGAAACCACCTGATTGCTGTTCATATCATGCTTTTTTTGACCGTAAATCCTTAAGCTGTTGCTCTGCCTCTTGATATTCAAGTTCGGCAATCAGCTCCACTATGTGATTTGCTACTTCCGTATCGCTCAGCAATGTAATCGCAGAATGGTATCGTTCCAATTCTCCTGCAGGAACATACCTTCCCAACCCAAGCATCTGAACAAGTCCATCAAGCAAGTCCGATGCTTCTTCCATCGTCATTTTCATCTCAGATGGCTTCTCTTCACTTTCAAGGTAACGTCTTATCGAATGAAGTACCGCTTCAAGTTCTAAGCGCAGTTTTGCGAGATGCTCACGGATGAAAACCTCATCCTTGCTCTCGTTCATGGCTTTGACAAGCTGGAACAAATCTTCCATAAAGAGATTGCCACTGGCCCCGTTTAAAGCATGAATATGCTTCTGCAAGATTTCAACCGGCAAGGCATCATCAAATCGTTCTTTTACATCACCAAACCCTTTAATAAACGAGGTAAACATTTGCCTAATGGCGCCTTTACTACTGAACGCTTTAGCCAAAGCCGCTATATTGATTTTTTCGATCGCTGGTAGTTCAAATGGCATAGATTTCGATTCGACTGTCACTTTCTCTGCATCGAGGTATTTCTGCATGACAGAGAGAAGCTCCTCTGGATCGATCGGTTTACCAATGTGTTCATTCATTCCCGCCATGTGCGACGCTTTTTTGTCTCGCTCCATCACCGCAGCACTTAAGGCGATAATCGCTATATTGGCGTTAGACTCTCGGATGATTTGCGTCGCTTGATACCCATCCATAACGGGCATTTGGATATCCATCATAATCAGATCAAAATGATTATTTTGCAGTGCTTCCACCGCTTTTTTACCATTCTCAGCCAAGGTAACACGGCATCCAAAAGAGGTAAGATAATCTTTTATCACCAGTTGGTTTACAGCGTTGTCTTCGGCAACAAGAATGTCGGCGTCGAACGTCCATTGAGACTGTTCTTGCAAAGCACGCAAGTCGATTGGCAATTCATAGACGCCCAATGCTTGGAAAAGGTTTGATGCTAAAACAGGTTTTTCAAGTATGACAGGGATCGTTTCACCAATAGCTTGGGCATTTTTGATGAGCTCTTCTTTCATGTATGCGGTGACCATGATAATGTTCACCTGATCCGTTGGCTTTTGTTGATGCAGTTGATGAATCACTCTCAATCCATCTACATCCGGCATTTTCCAGTCTAATATGATGTAGTCAAAATGCTCTGCAAGCGCGGCCTGAAGTCCATCTTTTCCGGACTGGCATGCCTTGTAGTCAACTTTCCAAGAATCGAAAATATCACATAACAATTTAAGTTCGATTTCGTTGTCGTCCACGACGAGAAAGCGTTTGTTACGAATGTTCTCTATTTTCAAAGATTCGGCAAGCTGGATTTCGCTTTTTTCAAACATTACGCTAAAGCAAAAAGAGCTTCCTTCACCCTTAATGCTCTTAGCCCAAATCTCACCATTCATTAATTCAGTGAGATGTTTACAGATTGAAAGCCCCAATCCAGTTCCGCCATATCTTCGCGAATCGGAAGTGTCACTTTGCGTAAAGGCATCAAAAAGACTGGCCATCTTCTTCTCATCGATACCAATACCGGTATCACTCACGCAAAATTGCAAAGATAAATGTTGTTCATCCTGTGAGATCAATTCGATTTTGACGGTAATATCACCTCGTTCGGTGAATTTTATTGCGTTTGCAATCAAGTTATTTAGAATCTGCTGCAATCTCAGCGGATCCCCTTTGAGGGTCGTCATGAGACGGCTGTCCATATTGACATGCATTTCGATTCCTTTTTCTTCAGCTTGCTTGCTGAACAGAAAGACACTGTTTCTGACCGAATTTTCAAGCAGGAATGGAATCGATTCGAGTTCAAGTTTGCCCGCCTCGATCTTGGAATAATCCAGTATGTCATTAATAACGTTGAGTAAGCTTTTGGAAGAACTCATTGACTGCTCTAAGTAGAGGCGTTGCTGCTCATTGAGTTCGGTTTTCAGGGTAAGGTCGGTAAGACCAATGACACCATTCAGAGGGGTTCGGATTTCATGACTCATATTAGCTAGGAAGTCTGATTTAGCACGATTGGCCTGCTCAGCCTCTTCTTTCGCCTCGAAAAGACTTTGCTTGAACGTTTCCGCTTGAGTGACGTCAATGTTGGTTCCCACCATCGCAACCTTGCGCCCTTCATCATCAATCTCACACATGCCGGATGCTTTAATGTAACGTATGCTTCCGTCTGGACGTCTGATTCGGAAAATATCATCAAAAAGACCATCCTCGGCAACGGCTTGATTGATTCTGGCTTCAGATCGAGGTCGGTCTTCGTCTAGTAAGGCGTTACTCCACATCGAGTAATGATTATCAGCCTCGCCACGCTCCAGCCCGTAAATTTTGTACATGTTATCATTCCATTCCAGGGTGTTTTCTATCAGATCCCATGTCCAAACGCCCATTTCAGCCGACTTGGACGCGAGTTGAAGCTTAAGCGCTTGCATACGAAGCGAGAACTCATAATTTTTCTGTTTGGTGAAATCGCTCAGATAACCGATAAAGTGGGTGACACGCCCATTCTCGTCCTTTTGAGTGACCGTGTAATCAAGAATCCATTTTTCTTGACCATCTGCTGTAATAATCCGGTAGGGTTCATGACGAAAGTAATCCTCATCGGCTTCAAGCGCAGAGCTGAGCTCAAGATTAACCTCTTCGAGATCTTTCGGATGAATCAGGTCTCGATAGACAATCTTCTGTTCAAGAAGTTGTTCGACACTATAACCAAGCAGTGCTTCCACATTGGACGAGACCGACGCGATGCTCCACTCGGCATCGTTGCGCCATTTGAATAAAACCGCATCGCCTTTATCAAACAAGGAAAGTAAGGTCTTCTGTTCACGCGCCAAGTCTCTGAGCTCTACTCCCCATTCACTGAAGGTAATGGCCGCACTGGTTAGTCGACCAATTTCATCTTCCGCAACGGATTTAAGCAAAATAGGCTTTTTATCTCCGCTTATGATTTGCTCAAAAACTTGCGTCAGTTTTACAACGGGTTGCGTTACCATCCGAATAATCAGCCAGGCGGTGATAAACAGGCCCAGAACGAAAATGATGCCTGTAATAAAAATCACTTGCGTCGTTTTATTGGTCAGCTGTGCAATATCGTCGTTAATCTGTTCAATTTGTAGATTAGCCAAATTCTGAACCTGATAAGCGTGATAAATAATCTCGGACGATTCACCCGGCATAACCACATCACTGAGCATCATCAACGCACTTTGATGCTGAATTGCCCGCAATGAACTGTCTTTAAAACGGATAAACCATGTCTGCTGTTGCTGATCAAAGCGACTATTCTGCTCCAAGGCATTACTCAGTGTGGAAAGTGCTTTTCGAACTTTTTGGGCATACGTAGAGTCAAGATGTGCCTGATAGCGAAAAAGGTCAATCTCAATCGATTGAAGTGCAATCAGAGATGAACGTTCCTCGTCATTCTTCAGCAAGAAATTTTCCAGTCGTTCGCTGTTTTCGAGCAATGTGGCTTGCAGCTGTTGTTGTATCATCAGCTCACGTTTAAGCTTCTCAAAATGATCCCGAAAAGTTTGGAGGTGGGTTTTAAGCAAGATGATATGCTCCTGCAATTCATCCGAAGTTTGCGTTACCGGTTTTTCAATAATGGCATCAATTTTTTCATTAAGTGCTCCGATTTCATCATTCAGAATAGGAGATAAAGTCAACTGATAACGCTGTACGAAGCCTTTGAGTTTTTCGATTTCAGCCGTCAACTGAACATAGGCCTTTAAATCCGTATTGGTGTTATATAAGTGTCGGGCTGTCGTTTCCAGCGACTGCATTTGCGCGGTGGAAATCACTAATAACGATGAGAGCAATAGACCAGAGAAGAACGCGGCCAAATAAGCTTTAGTGCGAAGACTGAAGGGCGTATTCATGTTAGCTTACCTTAGCTTTAATATTGACAAACTCACTCCATTTCCGTAGCGAATATTCAAAGTTTGGCATAACGGTGTTCCAAACGGCAATATGGCTAAAACGGTTGATATAGGAACCGCCTGTACGAACATCGCCTTTACTTACCACAAAGCTGCCATCTGTTCCGATTAGAGATGTTGCAGCAGGCTTTCCTTCGTACCAGTAATCCCATTCTTCTTTTTCCATAAATTGGCGTGAACGCTCAGGATTAGAAATGTAGTACCCCTGTCGAGCAATGAATGCACCTGGCCAACCAGAAAGCCACCAATTCATGTACTCATATGCCGCGTCTTTTTGTTCACCTTCAGATTTGCTTGAAAGACTCATCACTCCGTACCAAGCGCGGTATCCCTCTTTTGGCGCGGCATAGACACACGGGATACCCTTTCCATTCAGTGCCGCCACGGCTGGAGAAAACATACTTTCAATGTCGACAGAACCATTTTTCATCAGCTCAATCGAGTGCGGCGTTGAGTTCCACAAACCTCTGAAATGCCCTGACTGCTTTAAACTGAAAAGAATCCTAAACAGCTCATCAATTTCAACACGGCTCATGTTGCCAATGTCGTTGAAATGCATCAAACCCTTTGCCTCAGCAGCCAGCGCCGCATCAAAAATCCCGATGGTCGGCTCATTTACGAGCGCCACTTTGCCTTTGTAACGCTCATCAAGTAACCAGCCCCAGCTCTCAGTCTCGTAAGGAATCCCTAGCGGAATTTTCTGCGTGTTGTAACCAAATGAATCTACATTGTGAACATAAGGCATAAAGCTAACTTGATTACTCGGCTGGTCGCCAAGCATTCCATCAGGCTGAATATAGAGGATTTTATTTGGAACATCGCCGGCACCCGGTGAAACACCGGGTCGAATAATACCGGTTTTTGGAAGATCATTGATTTCATTCCAATACTTGAGGCGCTTGATATCAATTCCCTGAATCGCATCTGAACGCCATAATAGTCTGGTGCTGTTAGACCATTGTTCGTATAAATCAAAGCTATTCGGGTCCGCAATCGCTTTCATCAAAACTTCTGCACTTCCACCTGGAGAGAACTCGATATTAATCCCCAACTCTTTCATAGCGCGCTGACGAATCGGTTCTTGCAGTGTTACGTGAGTGCCAAGTACGCGGAGGGTAGGATACTTATTCTCGGCGTGTAAAATACCAGGAAATTTGAAAGCGGCAGAAGCAACAGCGGCTTTCTTCAGAAATGTACGACGATTATGATTCACTACCCCACCCTCACGACAATGATTGCCTATAACAAATACCCAAAACGATGCGTTAATTGCGCTAACTTAACGCCTATCTAAGTGAGCACAGAACTCTTTTTTTGCCAACCTACTCATGGGTTGGGGAGATACAGAGCAAGTTCAAATGGCTTTAGGCTCAGAAAATTTGACCGAGCAAGGCAGGTGTTTGCCATCATGTCGAGACCTGACAAAAACAGGCAACACCGTACTGAAATCAATAGGGACTTGCTCCGCCAACCAACTAGCACAATTACGCAACCAATAGCATAATTTACCACACAACTTCATAGTAAATAATTGCCTTATTTTTAACTTATATCAAACAATCTGATACAAAGGGATTCGATCGCCTAATCACGAAAATTCTATTCTTGATTTGCGTTGGGGAAACACAAGACACGTCCAAATGGCATCAGGCATAGAAGAATTTGATTGTACAAGGCGATTGTTTGCCTTCACATTAACCTGTCACAAACAAGCAGCGCAGCGCCATTGAGTTTTTCAAAACCCCTACCGGAATGACTTACAAGGACAACTGAAGGCATTCAAAATTCAATGTTTCCCGACTGTCACCGTACAAAAAAAATCCGATTAGTACTCGCAACCATTATTTGTTATTTATCCGCAATAACTAAACTGCCAACCTTTGCATACAGGTTTTTTTTGGTGCCGCTCTGTTCCGTTGCCGCATTCAGATCGGCACCCAAGGCCGCAACAATAGGAGCAATCACCTCTGCATTCAATTGTCCATTTTGGATTAATAGCCTTTGACCATGCACCTGTTTATAACACACATCATCCGACTTAATACCCAACGCATGCTATGCAAATTGCTTTTAAATCCATTTTGGATACATGAAGAGGAGTGATCAAGGAAGAGTTTTGAAGTGAACTGGTCTAATAGCAGTGGACACTTTTATAAGAGACAATAGATGTTGTCGAACTAGGAGTGATCATGAGTCAAAAGAGAACTTATAAAACTTACACCGATGAGTTTAAAAAAGAAGCCGTCGCGTTGGTAACGGATCAAGGTTACAGTGTGGCTGAGGCGGCTGAATCCTTAGGTGTCAGAACGAATTTGATTTACAAGTGGAAAGAGAAGTTTGAAGCCCAAGCCAATGGGTCAGCACTGAGTCAGGATGAACGCGCTGAGTTGAAACAGTTGCGCGCTGAAAACAAGCGCTTAAAACTCGAAAAAGAGATCTTAAAAAAAGCTTCAGCCCTTCTGGCGCAAGACATCCGATAACGTTTTCATTCATGGATGAATTGATTCAGGAGGGCTTGCCAGTTAAGCCTGTGAGCCAAGTGTTGAAACTCAGTCGTTCAGGCTATTACGCATGGAAAAAACGACCTAAAAAGGCAATCAAGACAGAACAACTTGAACTCTATCGTACAGCCAAACAGCTCTTCAAAGAGAGCCGTGACAGTTTGGGCTCTCGTGAACTCGCCAAAGCCCTTCGTAAGGCTGGGTTTCCCGTCAGCCGAGAGAAAGCACGTCGGCTCATGAAAACACTGGGATTAGTCGTCAAGCAGCGTCGAGCTTATAAAATAACGACTAAGCGTAACCTGACACATCGAGTGGCGGATAACTTGGTCAAGATGAAGTTCAATCCAAGCGCGATGAATCAAGTTTGGGCAGGCGATATTACCTACTTGAAAACACCTGAAGGTTGGCTGTATTTGAGTGTCGTAATGGACCTGTATTCTCGCCGCATTATCGGTTGGGCCGTGAGTGAAAGAATGACGGTCGAACTCGTCATGCAATCCTTACAGCAAGCGTATTGGCTACGAGGGCATCCCAAAGGCGTGATTTTTCACAGTGATCGTGGTTCTCAGTACACGAGCAAACGGTTTGCCACGCTACTCGCTAAGCAAAATATGACAGCCTCTATGGGCGATGTCGGAGCCTGTTGGGATAATGCCGTTGTTGAACGATTTTTTGGCAGCTTAAAACATGACTGGCTGTTTAAAGCCTATCATCCAACACGCGAGAGCATGAAACAAGACGTAGCGGATTACATGCGTTACTACAACTTAAAAAGGCTTCATACTGCGAACGGTGATTTAACGCCGATTGAGTATGAAAATTGTAAAAAAACAGTGTCCAAAAAAGCTTGACCAGAACAAAGCGACCAAAATAAAAAACGTGACCCCACTTTGACCTGCAACAGAATGAGATTAATGACACAGAATGAAATTTAGCGTTTTGAACAGAATAGGAAAGCAATCGCTCTGAACCCCTTATTTACAGGGGGCTGCACGGAATTCAGGCAAAAAAAACCCGAAACAACGTTCCGGGCTTTTTTAAAAAGTGGTGGCTACACCGGAAACTCAACAACCGCATGGATCAAGACTTGTAGGGCTATCAAACTAAATCACCCCATTATTCACCCCATTTTCTTCTGTAATGCAAAATCTTTTAACTAACGCACAGATTTTACTCTACTTCGATTTTACCTATAAATAGGTTAACAAATGCCAGTTTATTCTTTTTCTGACAAATAGTATTTGACCGAACGGCCTTTGCCTTCAGAATACAACACCCCCATTTCGACTAGTTCAATGAGATCACGCGCTGCGGTCGCATCTGACGTCGAAACGAGATTCTTATATTTACGCTTGGCAATACCATCATCAAAATCACTGGTCTCCAATAACCTGATCAACAACTTGCGCTGACGTTCATTGAATACCTTCTGGCGATGTTCGTCCCAAAACAAAGTGGCAAACTTAATCTTTTCGAGGCGTACTTGACTTCGTCTCGCCGCCGCTTCTATGCACTTTAAAAACCAGACAACCCATACGGTTAGGTCGCCACTCCCTTTTTGACTGGCTTCCAGAATATCGTAGTATTCCGACTTTCTCTGCTCGATTTCAGTGGAAATGGAGTAGAGACGAATATCGGTCTGATCAGCCTCTGCCAAACATCGCTCCGCGATAATACGTGACAACCTACCATTGCCATCGTCAAAGGGGTGAATCGTAACAAACCAAAACTTTGCAATGGCCGCTCGAATGTAATCTGAAAAATCTTTACCATTATTCAACCACTCGAAAAACTGATTCATGTATTCGATCACACATTCATGATGACAACACGGAGCCTTAAAGTGAACAATTTCATTACGCCCAAAATGCCCGGAAACAACCGCCATCTCATCACTTCGGTAATCACCTATCGTGATCGGCTTTAGCACAGGCTTTTCAATAAAGAGCATTTCATGCCACTTTTTCAATTGCCTTTCTGTTAAAGGCTGATTTGCCGTCCGAATGGATTCAAAATAGACTTCGGTAAAGGATTCATATCGCTTATCCCCCTGCTTCGCATTAGGTAAACCTAAATGACGGGCAATACTTGAACGAACGGAATCACGATCCAAATACTCTTTTTCGATGCTTGATGTCGAGAGCGTTTCATCAAGCAGTATCTGACTCTCAAATTCCGCTAATTTATCCACCGACAACTCTTTAGAAAGTGCAACCAAGGGGACGACGTTGCGAACAGCCCTTAACAAATAGGGCATAACCTGCTCATTATCAACAACGAACTTAGCCCATCTATCGCCCTGCCACACCCATTTGCCTTCCATCTTACCCATCCAGCCTGATTTAATAACACCTTATAATCATATCAAAAAATGATTCGATTAAACCAGGTATTCAACTCAGGAAGTATTAACTCAAACTTAAACAAACCTTCATCAGCTCTGTTCTCAGTTGCCTTAACTGTTCTAATCTTGACGTCGGAAAGAATTCCCATACAACCACCTAATTAAGAATAATTATCAAATGGGGTGATATAAAAATCACCCCGTCAATCACCCCGTCGTGTTATGCGAAAGTATGAGAGTTATGACATTACATAAGATATGGTTTCTTTAAATGGATTCATTAATCCACAAAGAAAAGCCTTTTAAAATCACGGGTTGAAAGAATTTTGACAAAAAAAAACCCGAAACAACGTTCCGGGCTTTTTTAAAAAGTGGTGGCTACACCGTACTAACCACTTACTGTATTTTCAATAACTTACAAAGACATCAACATTTATTACCCTCAATATTACCCGCTTTTTTCAAAGTGACCCCCTATTTTTTATCATTTTTGCGGTTTTAGCCCACAGCGTGGGTAATGGTTACGTTTTCGCCTTGTTGTTCGGGTCTCAATTCAGGACCCCATCTTAAACACCGGACATTAATCCAACCATGCAAACCACGGGGGTGAAATATCGCCATCAAGCAACGAACACCGATAAGCCGAACCTTTACCGGTGCAATCCGGTTAATTGCTCACACCGGCCGCCTGTTTACTTTGGTCTAACTAGATACTAAATAAAAAACCGGCTTGGCTTTTTGCCAAAAGGGATATACCCGCGCGCGGATTTGGGCCGGTGCCGCTTATCGTTGCTACCGACTACCCGCAAGATCAGACAACTAAGCACCACGACAAACAAGAAAGATTCTCAGTTATACCTTTTATTTTTTAATAGTAAAAATTAATAAATAAAGGGAACTGGGTAAATATGAAATTATGACCCCTTACTAAAAATCATATCTACATAAAAACCGCGCCCTTGTTGCCCGTACATGATGAATCACTAACAAGGACCCATTGAACCAAAGCCCCCCCTTAAAAAATATAGCTTGGGGTAATTTTTCATAAGCACTTTTACGGTAACCCCCCCCTAAAAATTTGGCCGGAGTGTACGCAAGACTAGGGCTACGGTCTAGGTCCGAACGGCTCCAGACTTTGAAGCCGGCCCTCGGGTATGGCTTGGCGAAGTTTCCCAGATTCAAAAAACATTTTCGACAAATCCGATACCGGCCACCACGCCAAACCCACCAAACAAAAGGCGGGCCGGTTATCGGTTCGGGTTCAACTTTTGCCGGTGATCTGCACGCTTGGCGAATGGTCCGCACAGTTACCCAATTCCCTTTATTTATTAATTTTTCTATTTAAAAGAAAAAAGGTATAGGCGATAACCGTTCTCACCCAACCCGCTTAGCAATAGATAACACTTATCATGAACTAGCCGAACGGTTCACCGATTTGGTGCCGTGCGTATTTGCATTGATGTTTTTGCGTGGGAACAGTGGGAACCGTGGGAACCAAACGCAGTGGCGCGGCCTTTAGCCGTTCCCACTCTAAAAACCTTAGTGGGAACCGTGGGAACTTTTCGGGGTAAACCGAAAAATTAAAGTGCATTAACTACACGTTTACTGTTTTTTGAATCATGTAACCGTTATTACTCAATCACTGGCAACCCAACCACCGCACCGGCCACCGCGCCCCCTTTGATAAATTTTACCTATCACCAAAGGATAACGGCCCACACTTGGGCAAAGCACCGGCACGCCTGCACCAATCCGGTGAAGCTGTTGCGGTTGCCTATGTTTTTTATAGCCTACCTAGCGCTTTTCCGCGCCTCTACGCACCCGCATAGGGTAATTTGTTGCAGGGACCCTCTAAAAATCGCGCGGGGTGTTTCTTTATGGCCAAAAGGCCAAGCGGGGTTTTTACGGAGCACAGCAAGGCGGGCGCACTGTAGCGGCCGTGTGACGTGTTGAATAGACGTAAGCGGCAATTTACCCACACCCTAGTTTTCTAGTATGCGGTGTGATTCCACGGCAGAAGTGCTTCGAACTGCTCGAGGGTGTCGCAGTTGGGGAGGTTTCGGAAAAGATCGGTGAGATAGGCTTGGGGTTCGAGTCCGTTGGCTTTGGCGGTTTCAATCAAGCTGTACAGCATCGCACTGGCTTTGGCGCCTTTAACCGATTGGCTAAAGAGCCAGTTCTTGCGTCCGATCGCGAAGGGGCGAATCGCATTCTCAACCGGGTTGTTGTCGATATTCAGTCGTCCATCCGTCGTGTAGACGTTGAGTTTTTCCCAGTTTTTTGCCAGATAGCTCAAGGCCTCACCGAGTTTGCTTTTGGGCACGGTGCTGTTGAGGCTTTTATCCAACCACGTTTTGAGCTGTTCTAAAACCCGCCGGCTTTCGGTTTGCCGGATCTCGAGTCGTTTATTTGGTGGTTGGTCTTTGATGTGTTGTTCAATTTGATAGAGCTTTTGAATGAGATTGAGTGCGATGTCCGCCTTGCCGGTTTTATTCTTAGGCAGTACTTTTTTGGCATCCATAAACTTGCGTCGGGCATGGGCCCAACAACCTAGATGGGTAATCTGTTCCGTTGCACCGATTTTGTGATAACCCGCATAGTCATCGGTTTGTAGGAAGCCTTTAAACTCAGGCAATAAATTCATGGCGGTTTGTGTGGTGCGATCCGGTGCATAGTCGAATAACACCACTGGATGTTTTTGATCACCCGTCTTGCGTACCCACATGTAACTGTGGCTCTCTGCGGTTTTCCCCACCTCATTCAACACTTGCACACGCGTTTCATCCATGTGCACATAGCCACTGTCCAGCAGAGAATCTTGCATCAGGTTGTACAGCGGCTGGCAGAGTTGGGCACCCTTAATCATCCAGTTGGCCATTGTTTGGCGTGACAGTTCGACCTCTAAACGTTCAAAGGCTTTTTCTTGACGATACAGCGGTACGCCATCTTGGTATTTCGCGGTGGCAATGTAGGCAAGTAACCCAGGACCGGCGATGCTTTTGGGAATCGGCTGTTTGGGCATGGACGCTAACTTAAGCGAACCCTCACAACATGGGCAGGCGTATTTTTTACGCACCAGCTGACGAACAATGATTTTGGCAGGAATAATTTCTAATTGCTCAGAGACTTCTTCACCGATTTCTTTGAACTCTGAGCCACAGTCACATTTCTCACCGGCCGGTAAGCGATGTTCAACACGTTGACGGGGTAGATTCTTTGGTAAGGGTTTACGACCGGCGTTGGATTTTGCTTTGGGTGAGGCACTCGAAGATTCATCACTCGACGCTCTCAAAGACGAATTGTCCTCGACTTCAGGCTCATTAAACAGTTCGGCTTGGTCCGGATGTTTTTCACTGCTTTTATAGAATTGACGAACCTTAAAGAACATGACTAATTCAGACAGGCGACTGACTTCTTTGGCAAGCGTATCTATGTGCTGGTCTTTTTGAGCAAGTTGACTTGCTTGATGAAGGATATCTGATTGAGACTGCACGACCAACGCCTTTAAGGCCTCGATATCATCGGGTAAATCGTGAGCAGTCAGAGGTGTTTTCATGGGCGGGTAAGATACCCGAATTAGCTCACGTTGTCATAGAAAAGTGACTCATGCGGTTGTTGAAAAATATCCAAGCCATCGAGTAACTGATTGAGCTGTTTGCCTGTGACCGACACCGCCTCTTGATCGACGACTGGCGCTAACCATTTGAACTTGTGTTTCTCTAATCGCTTGTACCACAGTACAAAGCCATTGCGTTCCCAGTAGAGGAGTTTGACCTTATCGCGAGAACGGTTGCAAAACACAAACAGTGCACCATTCATGGGAGAATGTCCCAGCTCAGCTTCCACAATGGCCGCCAGTCCATTAATGGATTTACGCATATCCACCGGATCACGATAGACAAAGACGAGTGCATCATGACAGGGTCTAAGCATGACGATTCAACTCGGTAATCAATTGCGCTAGTTGCACCACGGAACACTCAAATGCCAATCCTTCAGCTTTGACGGTAATGGTGGTTGAGGAAGGTTCAGGTTTATCGTGAATCACCATCGGCAAAAAGGCAGAAGGTTCTTTTACGAGTTCTTTGCTTAAGGACTGGAGCTTACGCAGCCAGGTATAAAAGGTTGAAATCGCCAAGCCTTCCTGCTGGCAAAATGCTCGTTGTGAAAGACCACTGGCTTGCCAATCGGCAATGCGCTGCACCCAAAGTTCGTGTTTGCTCATCAAAATTCTCCTGTGATTGAAAACACATAGAAGAATAACGAACTTTATTCAGGAATTTTAGATGTGGGTAAATTGACGCTTACGAATAGACAAGGCTAAGACTATGTGACGGAAGATAAGCAAACGCCCCGCAATGGGGGCGCAATGGGTGAATGAAACGGGAATGATTAAGCAGGCAAGGCCGTTGGTTCTGGCTCGGGTTCTTCCTCATGGTGACCGTGATTCAGAATCGTGCCGTAAATCGCGTAAACTTTAGCGTTACCATTATCAAGGTCAGGGCGCTTGATGGTGTAAGTGTTCGGGCTAATGGTGCGCTGTTGTTTCTTAGAAAAGTACGGTTTATCTTTCTTGATATAGCCGTGCTTGGTTAGCGCATTAATCACCGTTTTACGGTCAAGGCCCTGTATCACCTCAGCAAACGAACCCGACTGAAAACAAAACAGGTTTGTTTTCGCCTCAAAGTCGTCAATGATGTAACCATATTTGTTAATCACTTTCGGCCGGTGGTTCTCGTGGTTATCCTCTCTTGAAAAAGCACTCTCGTTAAACTTCTCAATAAAGGCTTTTACACGCTCTATGGCCTGCTGTTCTTCGATTGAATCGCTAATACTTGGCTGATTGTACATCCAGTTCTTAAAACACTCTCCGACCAACTCAAAGGCGGTGTTCTGTTGCCAACCGGTAAGCCCCCAAAGGGTAGCCACTTCACCTACACCCGCTACTAAAGCAAAGCGGTTAATTACGCGCCCAATCTGGTTATTCGCATCCTTTGGCAAATACCGCTCAATAAACTCTTTTCGAGCAATTTTAATCGCCTGTAGCACAGCCTCTTTTTCGAGAATTAGCCGTTCGATAAATTGAATACCTGCAACACCATAATAAGTATTTGTGTTTTGAAGCAATGCCTCTGCCTGTTCTCCAGAATTGCTGAACCCATCCAACAAAACATTAAAAATTCCATGCTCACCGCATCTGGCTTCAATATCTACTAGGCGTACATGGTGGCCTGCATAGGCCTTCTCACCTATAGACGCTAAAGCCGTATTTATATCGAGCTCTCCTGTAGAGAGAAACAACGTTCGCCACGTTCTCGGAACTGCTTCATTCATCCGCTTTTTCGCCACACCATTAGCCAACATATAAACCGTAGCCCCAATTTCTTTGGCTTGCATCTCCTTCATTTCATCAAGCAATAACAAGTTATCGTTATGCTGATAAGCGGTAAGTTCTAGGCCGTTACTGGTAGCCCGCCACGTCTGTTTACGCTGATGACTTCCCCAAACTGAACCGGCCGCATATAAAGCCCGCGTTTTACCTTGTGAACTATCACCACGAAAATGAAATCCTCCCCCTTCGTCGCCCGTAAGGGTAAGTAGAGGCGCGGCAAAGGCCGAACATATCGCCAAACAGATACGGCTATTACCTACCGCAAACGCGCTTACATTATCTTTCCACTCCTGCAAGGTGCCTTTTTGCTCATAGCCTAGGTTTGCCGGTATCTCACTTTGATAAACCACCTCTTTTGCATCGGGCGGGCTAATGGTCCGATCAGGCAATACATAAACGCTGTTCTCTAGGTTCCACCCTGTTTTGTTGGTACAGGTAATCACCTCTTGCACAGGGTTAAACTGCACATACTGATTGAATAGATTTTTAGCCCGTGGCGTATTCAGACCACGCACCCCCATATTCAAAAGCGTACTGTGTGTTCTGGTCAAGCTTTTTTGGACACTTGGTTTTTACAATTTTCATACTCAATCGGCGTCAAATCACCGTTCGCAGTATGAAGCCTTTTTAAGTTGTAGTAACGCATGTAATCTGCTACGTCTTTTTTCATGCTCTCGCGTGTTGGATGATAGGCTTTAAACAGCCAGTCATGTTTTAAGCTGCCAAAAAATCGTTCAACAACGGCATTATCCCAACAGGCTCCGACATCGCCCATAGAGGCTGTCATATTTTGCTTAGCCAGTAGTGTGGCAAACCGTTTGCTCGTGTACTGAGAACCACGATCACTGTGAAAAATCACGCCTTTGGGATGCCCTCGTAGCCAATACGCTTGCTGTAAGGATTGCATGACGAGTTCGACCGTCATTCGTTCACTCACGGCCCAACCGATAATGCGGCGAGAATACAGGTCCATTACGACACTCAAATACAGCCAACCTTCAGGTGTTTTCAAGTAGGTAATATCGCCTGCCCAAACTTGATTCATCGCGCTTGGATTGAACTTCATCTTAACCAAGTTATCCGCCACTCGATGTGTCAGGTTACGCTTAGTCGTTATTTTATAAGCTCGACGCTGTTTGACGACTAATCCCAGTGTTTTCATGAGCCGACGTGCTTTCTCTCGGCTGACGAGAAACCCAGCCTTACGAAGGGCTTTGGCGAGTTCACGAGAGCCCAAACTGTCACGGCTCTCTTTGAAGAGCTGTTTGGCTGTACGATAGAGTTCAAGTTGTTCTGTCTTGATTGCCTTTTTAGGTCGTTTTTTCCATGCGTAATAGCCTGAACGACTGAGTTTCAACACTTGGCTCACAGGCTTAACTGGCAAGCCCTCCTGAATCAATTCATCCATGAATGAAAACGTTATCGGATGTCTTGCGCCAGAAGGGCTGAAGCTTTTTTTAAGATCTCTTTTTCGAGTTTTAAGCGCTTGTTTTCAGCGCGCAACTGTTTCAACTCAGCGCGTTCATCCTGACTCAGTGCTGACCCATTGGCTTGGGCTTCAAACTTCTCTTTCCACTTGTAAATCAAATTCGTTCTGACACCTAAGGATTCAGCCGCCTCTGCCACACTGTAACCTTGATCCGTTACCAACGCGACGGCTTCTTTTTTAAACTCATCGGTGTAAGTTTTATAAGTTCTCTTTTGACTCATGATCACTCCTAGTTCGACAACATCTATTGTCTCTTATAAAAGTGTCCACTGCTATTAGACCAGTTCAGTGCAAGGTATCACCACGCCCGCCCAATAACTCCGCAGGCATTACCCATTTTTTCAAGCGGCCTAAGCGGTCCTTAAATTCCAACACATAGCCCCAGTTATTGGCCTCCGTGTCGCAGGTAATCGCAGATACTTTCAAATCCGAACATATCGGCACCGGTGCCGCGTTCTCGTTGTTCGGGTCCTTATAAAACAGGCCATTAACGCCAATCTCAAAACCTTCAACCAGATTCACGCCCTTATAAAACGTATCGCTTTGGGCTTTCTGAAACTTGGCCTTACCGTCCACTAGATTCGATTCACTCATAAGCCGCCCCCATTAGTGCGAACATCAACCCCGCGGCCGATTTCTGGCACTGGCAAACCTTGCGGGTGATCTAACAAAAAGCGGTCGTTCCAATCGCTACCCGCTTCACCTTCGGCAAACTCAGGATAGTTATAAGCGCAATCAATCGCACCGGCCGCGCACTTAGCTTTCTCAATCCCGACATTCACCCCCTTGGCGCGTTCCGTGTCGCGGTCATTATCGGCCGCAATGGTAAACACACCGGCAGGGTAAGCACGCTTAAAGGCAAGGGCCACGCTCTTGAGATTACCGGCATTAAACGCGCAAATCACATTGCTAGAGCGTTCATAAAACCCCGCAATCGCTAAACCCGTGGCCAAACCCTCGCACAAAATGAACTCGTTAGAGTCATCATTCAAGCGGACCGGATAAAAGCCACCCTTAACGCGCCCACCTTTTAAAAACCACTTAAAGCCGGTGGCGCTGATCTGTTGCAAGTTCCACGGCTCATACAAGGGGGCGGCTTGATTTGGCTCATAGAGGTGTTTAATTTGGCGATATTCACCGGTGAACTGATATACTGGGATAATCAAATTTAAGCCAATTTGATAGATATTTTCTAGGGGTGCTCCGGCAACCCCTTTTTTTATCAAATATGGGTGCTCAGGATTGCATCTAATCGCACGGCTTAACACCTCTAAAGCATTTAATTTTGCCGCCTGTTGATTCAATGCCGTTTGCTTAGCCTGTTCCGCTTCTTCTCGCTTACGCTGTTCCTTGCGCTGTTTTTCCTCAGCCTTAAAGCGGGCCTTATCCTCTTTGCTAATGGGGGCGAATTGAAAGCCGTTATCCTTGGCCATACTCACCAACGTAGCAATCGTGACACCGCCACCGGCTTTAATGCTTTTCCAAGTCGCGTTAAAAGCATCCTGTTTAAAACTCTCAGCTGTGGCGCTCCAATCGTGGGCCACTTGTTTACCTTCTTCGCCAAACTCGGATTTAATCGCCATGAGAACGCGGGTCCATGTTTCACGGTCACAGTTCGCACTGATATACGTCAACATGAAAACCACGGTAACAAGGTCTAAAGGTTCGTGATCTACTCTCATACTCCCCCCTTTACCCATTCAACAGCATAACCAAAGCAAACCCAGACGCGGCTAAGCGTTCAAGATTTGCAGTAGTCATTCCGTTATTCGGTTTAAATGGTGGCTTCTCAAAGTGCCCTAGAATATTCACGGCATTTTGCATCAAATCACGTCGATTCTGGTTAAAGGTCAGGTGATTTCCAGTATCAGAATAAAAGAATAAATCTCGGTAGGTTTCCAATAGCTGTGGAGCTACAAAACCGCGAATAGCATTCGCCTTAATAACACTCTCTAAGGCTTGTTTATGGGCACGATAACAAGTATTTAACTGGTCATCACTAGGAGCCAATTCCGTTCCAATAAATGCCGCAGTCATCGTTGCTAAATTTGGTTTCATTTCGGCTTGCTTACCCATTAATCACCCCCTGCTTATCGCTCATATTGGCATAAGAAAACTTATGCACCTTGCCGCCCTTGGCCTGTTGGATAACACAAACTTTTCTCTCAGCATCCATTAGCACAATAAAGCGCGCGGTTTGACCATCGCGGACCGCATTAAACGAACGCCACCGGTTATCAAATACAATCGGAGGCATACGCTTGATTTCATAGCCGCCAAACTCGCGTAATAGCACTTGGCGCATATTGAACTTAATCGCGTTATTCATCGGTTGCGCCCTCCTTTCTTTGCTTATCAAAGGAAATAAACGCCCCTTCAAAATCCATTCCGGCCGCCCATTCAGCCACCGCATTAAGACTCGTAAACTCAACTTTTTCTCGGGTAGCTCGGTTTTTAGCGACTGACTTATCAGGCGTGCAAACAAAATCCCAAGCGCGGTATGTTGTACCTTTATCCGACAAGGTAAAGAACCCTTTTAACGGGTCGCGGCTGTTGAAAAAGAACTGTTGCAGGTGATTCAAAATCTTGGTTTGCTTATCCATTACTTAACACCCCCGCTTTCTTTAAACTCCAAATTAAAGCGATCAACCAAAGCGCGCGCCTCGTTCGCCATAAAGAGCATTTCTTGCATCGTGGCGGCTTGATTCTCTAGCCAGATACCAAAATTCAAACCATCACGGGCAGGGTTAAACAATCCGCCTTCATTCTCTTCACAAGCAGACTGAAAGGCGCTTGCATGGGATTGCATACTAATTAAAGCGTTTTCGACTTCATCGAATAACGTAGCTGTAAGATTGTCGAGTTGGTCCACTTCTTCAATGGTCGCTTTACCCTCTCTGATCTTCTGGCAGGCTTGATTAAAGCCAAGGGCGCTAAGTTGTGTAATTACTGTTTTCATTACTCAGCCCCTCCTACCGTTACCGCATTCGGTAGCATGACCTGCATTTGTGGCACACCTTGAGAAGCTAACCAAATGGCTAGGCTATCCAGTGTTTCAAAGTAGCGCGGGGATTTGGTGGCATGGTTTTGAATCGTGGCAATTTGCCCGCTTTCGGTCTCAATAGACAAGGACCAAGCACCGGCCAACGACACGGCAATAAACCGCTTAATAAAGCTGTTTTCAGGCAGATTAATAGAAAACGAGAATTGCCCCACGGTTTCGCGGGTAAAAGATGAATTAGCCATGTGATAGGCCTCCGTTACTGTTTTAGTGTTTCCGCCTGTTTTAGTTGCAGGCGGTCGGGTATCACTAATCGCAGTAACACGACTGGACTTATTCCCTTCGAAAAGGTCTTTTATTCGTCCTTTAACCCGACCATATTTTGAAATACGGTTACGGTTTTCCATACCCATAGCACTGAGAATAGCGCGGATTTTGGGCACAAAAAAAGCCAAGTTAGACGCATGGCATTGCGTGTTACTGTTTTTAGTTAGGCTTGTAATGCTAGCGGCTTTCGGGCGCGGGTGCAAGCTTTCCAGTAGATAGGTGGCCATTATTCGCCCCCTTGTGCCGCTTTCTTGCGGTCATCAATAAACTGGTAAACGGCTGTACTATCCCAAACACTGGTGTTTTCAGATAGCTTAATAGGCGGTGGGAATTTGCCGGAACGGACTAGCTTATAGATTTGCGACTTACTTAGCGTGGTGATCTGGCTCACCTCAGTAATTCGGATAAGCTTGCCAAACGGTGGCAACTCGGGGGCGGGTTGATGGTTCTCAGGGCTTGGGCCGGTAATCGGCACCACATTAGCCGCTTGAGTTCGTGGGGTTGCATTCATAGCAATACCTCTCTATTTCGGGGTTATCGAAAGTAGAGCCGTGCAACTTGTGTATGCGCGGCTCTTGAGGGGTATTGTTAAAAATTAATCAGGTTAAACGGAATGACACAAAAAATGTTTTTTATGTCGGTTGCATTGCAACAACTCAGTTCTGTATTTATTCATTAGCCCTTAACCATTTGATAAATTCAATGTTTAAGCAATCTTGAAAAAAAACCTCCCAATTTTTTGGCCTACTCGGGAGTTCTTCAAAGTCTTCAAACAAGATTTCTAAAATTTCTAAACGGTTATGAAAAACTTGGTCGCTTGGCCTTATGTATCCTTGATGATATGCCACTTCAAAAGAAAACAAATCAGCATAAGCCCACAAAATCCACAAATCCAAAGCCTGTAATACCTTCTTTGATAAAACCTCACTGGTAGCTTTGGATTGGTCATCCATTGACCTATTTTGCCTATTTTCAAATTTTGGGAATTTACTTCTCAACTCTTCCCTTTGCTTCTCAATGAACAACTCTATTTGCTCTATTATCAATGACTTAGATGCATAAGGATTAATACCAAGAAAAAGTCTTTCAGGCACGGAGTAATCATTACTATCTGATGAGACTTTAAAAACCTTTCCATTAGGTGTTGGTGATATTTCAGAAAAACTGGTATTAAGTTTTAAAACGGGAGTAGAGCTTTGCCAATGTGACCGGCTATCAAAAGTAATGGGGCTTTCAAAGTGGCAAACAATCATTTCAGCTTTTCTTTGTTCTGATTGATCGTTAAACGGAATCATATAACCGGCATCTTCATGATGTAATCTATTTAAAAGCCACCCTCTTAACTCTAAGTTTTCTGCTAAATCTTTTGGTGTTAATTCTAAATTTTTATATTTATCCAGATCAAACCCAATTGCACCAACCAACTCAGAAAACGTATTACATGCTCCAAGTTTTTCATACAACTGGAACTCTCTATCCGCTTCCTCACGTCTTCTTTCGCAACTACTTTTTTGATTTAGTTCAATCAAAATTGAAGCCTCCAACCACCAAAACCAAAACTCCGCCAATAAAAGCGCCTGTTTAGCTTTAGTCGGTTTTATCAAATTTAAGCCATGCCCCGCCTATTGGTGGCGGGTTTCTTGTGTTATCGCGTCTATTGCGCTCTATAGGAATGTTATCACTTCGATAGAGATAGCGGGAAATTACAGCGGGCTTTACTTGAGAGGGGGCGAACCGGCCGACCTTGGCCAATAATACCCTAACCGGTTCCAGTTCGTGGCGTGGTGGCGATTACAGGCGGCCGCTTTTCGGGAACCGTGGCCAAAACATAAACCCCACCCCCAGAAACAACAACGCCCCACAATCGGGGGCGCTGATCTACTCGGTTAGGCGGTTCGCTTGGCTTGCCAATGGTCGTTAATTTCTTCTAGGGTGATCTGTTCGGCCTCTTGCATGGCTTCACTTTCCGAAAGCATCTTTAAAAGATAAGCAATCGAACTTGTTTGGTTCTGCGACTCCAAGAAATACGCCCTTAGCACGACATCGCTAGTGCGCGGGATTTGTGTTTCTGCTTTTTCCCAACGGGCCACGGTTTGGCTATCGACACCCAATACACCCCCAAGCGCCTTTTGAGAAAGGTTTAACTCCGTTCTTAGGTAACGGAACTCATTAGCGGTTAAGGGGGCGCTTTTTTCAACCAATAGCCCGCCAATCGCCGCGTGCAATTCATCCATATGGTGAATGCTTAAATACTCTTCATCATCCATGTTTTCAAGCTGATAACCATTCTCCAAGTAGATGTTATCTAGGCCGCTGTCTGTATAGTGGTACATGGTTAAAACTCCTTAATAATGACGGTTACCAGATAGGCGCTTGGGTCGTATTCGCTGTTTTTCAGGTCTATAACTACCTCTACCCTGTCACCACTAGCAAAGCCTTTTAAATTAAATTTCCAACTCCCCGCGGCCGTTTGGTGCGGTTACTCTGTCATTTGGCTATGTGGGCATTTGAGCACTTGAAATATCTGCCTGATAGTTACCCCGCGTTCCCGCATTCGTTGGCGGCAATGGCTACTTAATTTAATGCTACTGCTATGGTGCTCAGCCAAGTCTTGAATAATCGTCTTAGCCGATTTCACAGAAAGCGGGAACTCTATAACGGTTTTCTTTTCGGTCACGGTTTACGCCTATCAATTTGATAGCTATCATTTTGATAGCAAATAAGAAGAAAAGCAATAGCTAGAAACACAAACGCCCCACAATCGGGGGCGCAAAATCCATAAGGCAAGGCGGGCAAATTCGGCTCAATTTAACATAACGTAACACCTTATTAGAACCGACCACCTCGGGCCGGTGATCTGGTTATTTTTCTTCTGCAAATACTGGCTGTTGCCCCGCTTCCCTTGGTAAGAATATCCCTTTTATGCAATCGGGATTAATAACCGCTATTTGAATATGATTACCGGTGGAGAACTTGGCCCCTTCATACACTTCATCACCTTCAATAAAAGCCGCCCTTACAGAATCAAATGGTTGTCCTGCTTCCTCAGCGAGAGTACAGGCATAACGAATTACCGCGCAATCTAATTCACGCTTTCTAAAATCAAAATCATTTGGCCCGAACTGGCCATTAGTCGGCATGGTTTCACACTCTGCCTTCATTATGTCTTTTAAACGATTATAGGCTAATCTAATGAAGTCGATATATTGCTGATCTAGCAGGTCTAGGCAGTTCCCTAACTCGATTACCGCCCCCAAAACAAACGGCTCTTTGATTCTTGAATTTTCGCGCTTGCTGTCCTGCTCGGCATATTGCCGCGCTCGTTCTAGGTTGTTCTCCCAGAAATAAACGCCTTGGCCTAGCCAATCATAAGAATTATTGCTATGTAAGAATTGAGCTTCTTGATTTAGGATTTTTAGGCCGGCTTCCTTATCTGTACCGTGGAAGCCGTAAATAATGGAGGGTTTAGAATTGTATAAACTTGGTTGCACGCTTAATTCTCAGTGCATCCAGTCAATCGGGTTTGAACAGAACGGCGGTGGCCTTCGATTGGCTGAATCGTGGTAAAGAACTTATTTACAGTCCCATCCTCATTCAAGATACGCGACTTTTTCAAAAGGCGAACACGCTCCTCATGAGTACGCGGCTTTGCCTGCTCTTGAACTCGTTTGGTTAATTCTGCAATAGATAGCATACACGCCCCCTTAGTGACTAATCGCTTTAATATACTATATTACACCGCAAGAGAACTCTATACACAAGTTGCACGGCATAACAAAGCCCATTCTAATAAACTCTACTTATACTTAAACTGCCCCGCGTTTTACCCTGTTTTTCCTTGGAGGGGGCGGCCGTGAATTTAACATAACGTATTACCGTTTAAAAAACGCGCTGTATTCTTAGCAAAAAACCCGAAAAGTTCCCACGGTTCCCACTCAGGTTTTTTGTGTGGGAACCGCTACAAGCCCCGCCACTGCGTTTGGTTCCCACGGTTCCCACAGTTCCCACGCGAAAACATCAATGCAGATACACACAGACACAAAAAAGGGGCTTAACCCGCCCCCATTTTGATAAAGGTTACTTATAACAAACTGCTATTTAACCTTTTAAGCGACCATGCAACGGCACCACATCGGCACCGGCTTTAATACTGTCTAGGTAATCGGCCCACACTTGTAGCATCTTGGCGCGTTCCGGTAAATATTCGGCCTTGTTGTAGCTTGCCCTTACCTTGTTGCCCTCTTCATGGGCTAGCTGTTTCTCTATCCAGTCAGAATTAAAGCCCATTTCATTTAACAGCGTGCTAGCCGTACCTCTAAAGCCGTGGGCGGTATGCTTGCCACGGTAGCCCATCCGATGCAAAGCCGCGTTTAAGGTTTGGCTACTTAACGGCTTGCCCATATTGTGCGGGCTTGGGAAAACATACCGGCCGTGCCCGCTGTATTGCTGTTGTTGCTCTAATAAGCGTTTCACCTGCTTACTGATCGGCACCACATGGGGGCGGTCCATTTTCATAGATTCGGCCGGTATGATGATTTGCCCCTTATCCAGTTCAACAAACTGCCATTCGAGTTCCGCTAACTCCGTGGGCCGTAAAAAGATATAGGCTTGCACCTCTAGGGCTACTCGGGTGCTTATATCTCCGTTGTATTCGGCTACATCATTCAATAATCGGTTAAGGCTTTTGCTATCGGTCAAATTATGGAAGTTTTCCCGCTTCACCTTTTTAAAGATATTGTTCGGCAGGTCTCTAACCGGATTGCGTAAACAATGGCCCATCCCGACCCCGTACTGAAAAATGTTAGTTGCGAACTGTTTTACCTTTCTCAGGGTTTCCAGTTTGCCGGTGGCCTCAACCCCCTTGAGCGCATCCCTTGCAATCTCGGGCGTAATTTCTTCTAGGGGGTAAAATCACCAAGGCGCGGGATTAAATGCCCCTCAATTCGCCCCCTGTTCTTTTTCAAGGTGGAATATTGCCAACTTTCGGCCATGTGGTTTAACCATTCATCGTAAAGCTGTGCAAACGTCATACGATTGGCTAGGCGCGTGCTCTCTTGCTCGATGTTTTTTTGTTCTGCCTTGGTTTGCTGTTTCTGCTCGCTTGGGTCTTGGCCAATAGCGAGCGCCTCTTTTGCTTGATCTCTCAGGGTGCGCGCTTGCGCTAACCCTAGGGCCGGATATTCACCAAGGGTTAAAACCTGTTCTTTTCTGGTTTGGGGGTGGCGGTAACGAAAGCGAAAGAACTTCTTACCGGTTTGGCGTACTTCAACATACAGACCGTTTGAATCGGTCTCTTTATAGACCTTATCAGCGGCCTTGAGTTTTCTCAATTTTGTATCGGTTAGCATGGCGGGGCACCTTTGAACCTATCACGGTTTCAGCAAAAAAAAGCGGGTAACGTTTTAGGGGGTGCGGGTAACACTCAAAACGTTACCCTCAATATTACCCGCTTTTTTCGTGGCTTGCATGAGTCAGAATGGACCGCGTTAGAGTGCAATAGACGCTAAGTTATTGATTTTACGTTATTGAAGGCATAAAAAAACCCGCTTTGGACGCGGGTCTTTAGGTATATGGTGGCTACACCGAGATTCGAACTTGGGACCCCATCATTATGAGTGATGTGCTCTAACCAGCTGAGCTATGTAGCCTAAATGTGGTGCGTATTATATGGAAAATATAATTATCGTCAACCCTATTTCGATTTTTTTTATACATTAAATCTAAAATGCATGACGTCACCGTCTTGAACGATATATTCTTTACCTTCCAAACGTTGTTTGCCCGCGGCTTTTGCGCCGTTATCGCCTTTAAATTCGACAAAATCGTTATAAGCGGTCACTTCTGCACGAATAAAGCCTTTTTCAAAATCGGTATGAATTACGCCAGCGGCTTGGGGTGCGGTGGCACCCTTTTTAATCGTCCATGCACGCACTTCTTTTACGCCTGCCGTAAAGTAGGTTTGCAGACCCAATAATTCATAAGCCGCGCGAATAACACGGTTAAGTCCGGGCTCTTCTTGACCCATTTCTTCTAGAAATTCAATTTTATCTTCGTCATCTAACTCGGCGATTTCTGCTTCGATAGCGGCACAAACCGGAACCACGACCGCACCTTGCGTCTCGGCAATTTCACGAACTTTATCAAGTAGCGGATTGTTCTCAAAGCCGTCTTCATTAACGTTGGCAATGTACATCATCGGTTTGATTGTCAGCAATTGCAGATCACGTAACAGCAATTTTTCATCGTCATTGAGTTCAACCAAACGAATCAACTTACCGTCTTTAATCTCTTCTAAAACACGCTCATACAATGCTTGACGCGCTTGTGCTTCTTTATTGCCGCTTTTCGCCAGTTTCTGCTGTTTCACTGCATTTTTTTCTAATGATTCAGAATCCGCTAACACTAACTCCATATTTATGATTTCAATGTCTGAGATCGGATCAACTTTACCAGCGACGTGCACAATGTCGTCATTTTCAAAGCAGCGAACAACCTGCACGATAGCGTCAGTTTCGCGAATATTTTGTAAGAACTTGTTTCCTAGCCCCTCACCTTTCGATGCACCCTCAACCAGTCCAGCAATATCCATAAAATCGACGGTGGCCGACATAATGCGCTCTGGATTGACGATTTGCGCAAGTTTTTGCTCGCGAGGATCAGGAACAGCAACAACGCCAATATTTGGATCAATGGTACAAAACGGATAGTTTGCTGATTCGATTCCGGCGTTGGTTAAGGCGTTGAAAAGGGTTGATTTACCAACATTTGGTAGACCAACAATACCGCATTTAATTGCCATTAGAGATATCCTCGCTTGCGTTGCAGGTAGGTAAGAAAAGAAGGTTTATTTAAGACTTGGTGTGCAATGTCATCATTGCTTTATCAAGCTGCCCAGAAATCAGTTCTGGAATGACTTTACTGGCGAGGTAGCTGGCATCATCAATCATCTGACGCTCGGCTTTTGCGGGTGCTTTCAGAACGTAGTCCACAACTTGATCGCGATGCCCTGGATGCCCGATACCCAGGCGCAAGCGTATAAAATCTTGCCCCATCGAAGCAATCGTGTCTCGCAAGCCATTATGCCCGCCATGCCCACCGGCTTTTTTTAACTTAGCACTGCCAGGCGGCAGATCCAATTCATCGTGTACGACAAGAATGGATTCGACCGGAATTTTGTAAAAATTGGCTAAAGCGACAATCGATTGGCCACTGCGATTCATAAAGGCCGCCGGTTTTAATAGCCAAAAATCAAGTCCGTTGCTCTGCACACGTGCCGCATGCCCTAAGAATTTGGTCTCTGGGCGAAATACCGCGCCGTATTGTCGCGCTACTTCATCCACAAACCAAAAACCAGCATTATGCCGTGTTAAATCATATTTATCGCCTGGGTTACCTAGACCGACAATCAATTTAATCTGTGACATAAACGCTGGCTCTCAGTGTTAAGCGATAAGGGGAAATTACCCTTTACGCTTAGGCTTACTGATATTTACAACCGATTGGTCATAATCGGTATTACCGTGAGTCAATGCAGTCAGGATGACACCTTCTGGCATAGTTAACTCAGATAGACGCAAGCTGTCGCCAGCTTCCATTTTAGAAACATCAACGGTAATTGAGCTTGGTAAGTCTTTCGCAGTACAACGTACTTCAACAGAAGGTTGTAGGAAAGACATAAGTCCACCCATCTTCACACCTGGAGCAACTGCTTTACCAACGAAGTTCAATGGAATCTTTTTAGTCACAACAGAATCGCCAGAAGCGCGTTGTAAATCCATATGAGAAATCATGTTGGTTGCAGGGTGACGCTGAATATCTTTAACGATAACTTGTTCTGCGTCGCCGCCTTGAACGTCAACGGTTACCACGGTGTTGTACATATCCTTGTTATCAAAGACGTGTGCAACAAAGTTGCCTTCAAATGCAACAGAAACGGCTGGCTTATCGCCACCATAAATGATTGCAGGTACTTTACCCGAGTTACGAAGGCGGCGGCTCGCACCTTTCCCTTCCTGAGAACGGGTTACTGCTGTCCAATTTTGGCTCATTGTTTTTCTCCAAAGTAGATAAACTTCATGGTTTATCAAATTAAATACAACTCATGTTCGCGACCAAACACAAGCAAAGCGCGGATTATACTAAAAAAACCAAAAATTTCCACCGCTTTTTCAATACCTTAGCCAAGACCGACAGGCCAATAGCTCGGAACTGCGCTAAACACCCACACCCGCGGACTTAAAAGCAGCGCACAACAGGCCAAACCTAAAAAGCAAAAAGCGCCTAAAAAGGCGCTTTTTCAATAAAAACCGACTAGACCGCTTAGTGTGCCATGAGCGCAGTAACCGACTCTTCTTGGTTAATTCGGCGAATGGTTTCACCCAATAAATTAGCAACGGAAACTCGGCGTATTTTTTCACACTTACGTGCCGCGTCGCTTTCAGGAATCGAATCGGTCACAACCAACTCTTTAAGCACTGAGTTTTGAATATTCTCAACCGCTGGACCAGAAAGTACCGCATGCACCACATAAGCGGAAACACTTTTTGCTCCTCGCTCCATCAGCGCGCTGGCCGCTTTACATAGCGTGCCTGCTGTATCGACCATATCATCAATAATAATGCAGTCACGACCCTCTATCTCACCGATGATATTCATCACTTGCGCTACGTTGGCTTTTGGACGGCGTTTATCGATAATTGCCATATCCGCATTAATCGCTTTTGCCACAGCGCGAGCACGCACAACCCCACCCATATCGGGTGATACAATCGTGACATTTGCTAAGTCTTGGGTCTTATTCATATCTTCAACCAACAACGGAGAACCATAAATGTTATCCACTGGAACATCAAAGAAACCTTGAATTTGATCAGAGTGCAAGTCAACGGTCACAACACGATTCGCACCAGCGGCAGTAATCATATCTGCAGCAAGTCGAGCGGTAATTGGTACACGGGCAGAATAAGGGCGACGATCTTGGCGCGCAAAACCGTAATAAGGAATAACGGCAGTGATACGACCAGCTGAAGCACGTTTAAGCGCATCAATCATCACTAACATTTCCATCAGATTTACAGCAGGCTCTGGAGTACAAGTTGGTTGTAAGACGTAAACATCTTGACCACGAACAGATTCTTTGATTTCGACCATGATTTCGCCGTCACTGAAACGACCAACGTCTGCTTTGCCGAGAGGGATATCTAAGTATTCAGAAATCTTTTCTGCGAGACTGACATTTGCGTTTCCCGCAAAAATCATGACATTTTTAGTAGCCATTTAAGGCGCTCCTGTTGAGAGGAAAAAAATGATTTGGGGAATTCGGAAGGCAGATAATGGCAGGGATGGCAGGATTCGAACCTGCGGTACACTGGATCAAAACCAGATGCCTTACCACTTGGCCACATCCCTGTTGTATCTGTGTCATTCGAGACAGGTGCGTATGATACAGCCATTAAATTAAAGTTCAACTCTTTTTTTACAAAAAAACTAAACTTTTTGACCATTACGCATCCCGTCAATTATTTACCTTGCTGAATCCATTCTTGTAAATCGATAAGTGCTTGATTTTGTTTAAAACGCTCAAGGTACTCAATCCAGATTCCCTGTGCTTTCTCTTTCATACCTGCCATCCAATATGCACGAATTAAATGTTCAGCAACCACTTCATCTTTCTCTACAGCGTACGCTTTTTCCAAATACTGCACCGCCTGATTGTACTCTTTTTGCTGAAACAACACCCACCCCATACTATCCAGGATAAAGAAATTATCCGGTTCAATCTGGATAGCACGTTCGATTAAGGTTTTCGCTTGCGCTAGATTAATGCCATTTTCCGCATAGTAATAACCTAACCCGTTCAAGGCGTCGACATTGTTTTGATCGAGATGCAACAACTGCTGCATATTGCTTTCATACTCAGCAAAGCGTTCTAAAAAATAAAACAAGTTCGCTTGTTCCAATAAAGCACGTTGATGATCGGGTTGAATTTCTAACAACTCCGTCAGCGTATCAACTGACTGCTGATACTGATCCTCTAAACGTAAAAAAATGGCTTTCGCAAGCAACATTTTTATCTGATTTGCTTGCACACTAACATCTACCTGCTGCAAACGCTCATACGCTTGTGCTTTGTCATTTTGCGAAAAATAGATTTCTGCCTGATGCAACAACGCATCCGTTTTGTAAACCGCAGATTCCACCTTGGAAAAATACGCTAAGGCCTCTTTATTTTGCCCCTGCTCTTGCAAAGCATAGCCCAAATAGTAATTAGCCACTTCTTGATAAGCACTGATTTCCATAAGTTGGTTAAAGAGTGTTTTCGCGGTTTCAAAATCTTTACTGTCTAAGAGCAACAGCGCCAATGCGAATTTCGCCGAATGCTGCTGAGGATTCTGCTCGACAATTTGCTGATAACGCGCCTGTGCAGCTTGATTCATACCAGCCTGAACTTCCAAACGCGCCAAACGCTCTTGCAATTCAGTATCATCCGGATACTGTTGTGCATAGCTGCGTAATTGTGTCACGCCCTCTTGATACTCGCCCATCTGCAGATAAATCTGGGCTAAGAGCGAATACACTTGGCTTTTCTCGCCAAACTCGGTAAAAGTCAGCGTCTTTTTTAACGACTGCAACGCCAGTGCAAAATCCTTCTGCGATGCCGCAATCATTCCTAACCCAAGATAACTCGCCCACTGCTGGGGATACTCATCCACAATACGCTGCATAAATTGTTGCGCAAAAGTCAAATCACCGACCATTGCCGAACTGGCGCGCTTAGCGGCAACTAAGATATCCTGATCAATCCCAGCGGCCGTCAAATCCGCGTATTTTTGCCATTCCGTAAACGCCGCCGATACATCGCCCGCACGCAGACTCAACACAAAACTGGCGCGCCAAGCCCCTTCAACATTCGGATCAATCGTACGCCACAGTTTTACCGCTTCACTGATGTTTTGCGGCTGAAACGTCGTCATCGACACATTAAAAGCGTGCTGTGCAATTTCTGGGTCTTGCGTCTCTTGCGCAAGTTGATGATAAATTTGATAAGCCTGCTCTGGCAAGCCTCGTTTTAAACGCATCTCTGCCTGCAACAACATAAACATCTGGTCAGCGGACAAGCGCTTCTGCACGATAAAGTTACTCACCACCTTATCCGCCGGCACAGCCGAATTTGCGCTGTCACTAAGCGCCGCTGGCTGGCTAAGTTGAGAGCCATCCGCCACCGGCGTGCCGGCATCCACCGAGGCACAGCCCTGCATGGCTAACAAGCCAGTACCCAATAATAATGAGCGTAAGGCCGTGCGCTTCAAGGGCACGGTATGGGCTCTCGAAAAAGAAGCAAACATAAACTTTGGCAATATTGTTTTCATAACGTCTCAAATTTTTTGGCAGCGGTGTTATGTAATAGAGATAAATACCCAATCAGCGACTAAGCGTTAACTGCGACGGAGCAAACTCAAGTGTTCAAGCGCACATTAAAGCCACACGCCATTGGCTTCAATGAATAGAATCTTATCTATTTAAAAGAATAAATTAGTCTAATGAATTTCACCTAAAGACGTAACTAAGATTGATAAAATCCTGATGATTGTAACGAGTTCTCAAACCTTTACCGAAAGGAAAGCGCCCCTCGCACATTTGATTTATCGGCAACACCTCATTACGACTGACGTAACCTTCACCCCAAGGCAAGCCTACACGCCGACAAAAACTTGCAATTAGCCCAATAATTTAGCAGAATTACGCCTCTTTGGATGCGTCTTTGTGCGCTTTTGGGTCTACGGTAAACAGTTAATATGAAGCTAATTACACTCGGTGTCAATCACGAAACGGCTCCTGTTGATATCCGTGAAACTGTCTCATTTACCGCGGATTTGGCAAGAAAAGCTTTCCAAGAATTAAAAAACGAATCCCTCGTTGCCGAGTGCATCATTCTCTCAACCTGCAACCGTACCGAGATTTATAGCACCCAAAAAGACGCTGTCGATGCCGAAAAAGTCAAACAATGGCTGCACGAATTTTTTGGCTTACCCGCGCACAGCATTGAACCTTATCTTTACCAATATCAAGATATCGATGCAGTTAAACACATTATGCGCGTTGCTTCAGGGCTTAACTCTCTGGTTTTGGGCGAGCCGCAAATTTTCGGACAAATCAAAGACGCTTATAACACAGCGCACAAAAACGACAGTATTCATCAAACCATGGATACCCTGTTTCAGCACATTTTTAAGACCGTCAAACAAGTCCGTACCGACACCGCTATCGGAACCAGTCCGGTCTCAGTCGCCTTTTCTGCGGTATCGCTATCCAAACAATTTTTTGGCGACTTAAGCGAACAAACGGCCGTACTTCTCGGCGCAGGGGAAACCATTGAGCTTGTCGCCCGTCATTTAAAAGAAGCGAATATTGGCAAACTGATTATTGCCAATCGTACCTTTGAACGCGCTCATCGTTTAGCTGAAAGCGTTGCAGGTTATGGCATTCAACTGGACGAATTAGATGACCACTTGCATGAAGCCGATATTGTCATCGGTTCAACTGGCAGTCCTTATGCAATTCTGAAACGCGACCAAGTTAGAACTGCGCTCAAAAAACGCAAAAATCGTCCGATGTTTATGGTTGACATTGCCGTTCCGCGCGACATTGAAAGCAGCATAGGCAATCTTGATAATGTCTATTTGTATACGGTAGACGACTTGCAAGAAATCATTGAAAGCAACAAGCAATCTCGGCAAACTGCCGCGCTGCAAGCTGAGGAAATCATTGAGCTGCAAGCGCTCAACTTCATGGCCCAACAGAACGCAATCGCTCGTGTAAAACCCATTATTCAAGAATATCGTCAGCAAGCGATGCAAATCAAAACCCAGGCTTTAGAGCACGCACTCCATCAAATCGAACAAGGTAATGATGCCGAAACCGTGATTAAACGCCTTGCTAACCAATTAACCAATCGCCTGCTGCACACCCCAACCGCCAAGCTCAACCAAGCCGGAATAGAAGGCAACCAAGCCCTCATTGAGAGTGCATCGGAACTGCTCATTTGTCGCAACGACCCAGTCTGCAACAAATAGCGCAGCGCAATTGTGCGCCCTAGCACCAAACCGCCTAAGCCCATTTAACCGATTTTTAAGAGATTACCGCCGTGAAACAGTCGATTCGTCTAAAACTTGAAACCCTTGTGGAGCGTTTAGAAGAGCTCAACCATCTGATTTCCGATCCGGGCATTATGAGCGATCAACAAAAATTTACCGCGCTGACCCGTGAACACGCCCAACTTTCACCGGTGGTCGAAACATTCAACGCCTATAGCGGTGCCGAAACCGATTTAGCCGACGCCAACGAACTATTGCGCTCTGGCGATGCCGAAATGGCGGAGATGGCCAAAGAAGAAATTCCACAATTAAAAGCCGCATTAGAAGGTTTTGAGCGTGATTTACAAACCATGTTATTGCCAAAAGACCCACGCGACGACGCCAACATTTTCTTAGAAATCCGCGCCGGAACCGGCGGTGACGAAGCGGCCATTTTCGCCGGCGACTTATTTAAAATGTATTCACGCTTTGCTGAAACGATGCGTTGGCAAGTTGAAGTCATCAACTCCAATGAAGGTGAACACGGTGGTTACAAAGAAATCATCGCACGCATTATCGGCCACGGCGCCTACTCGCGCCTAAAATTTGAATCCGGCGCACATCGTGTACAACGCGTTCCGGCGACTGAAACCCAAGGCCGAGTACACACCTCTGCGGCCACCGTCGTCATCATGGCCGAAGCGCCGGATGTCGAACAGGTTGAACTCAACCCTGCCGACTTGAAAGTAGACACTTTTCGCGCTTCCGGTGCGGGTGGACAGCACGTCAACAAAACGGATTCAGCCATCCGCATTACCCATATTCCCAGCGGAACAGTGGTCGAATGCCAAGACGAACGCTCGCAACATAAAAACCGCGCCCGCGCCATGTCCCTCTTGGCTGCGCGGATTATGGATGCCAAACAGCAAAAACACGATGCTGCGATTGCACAAGAACGTAAAAGCTTGGTCGGCAGTGGCGACCGTTCAGAACGAATCCGCACTTACAACTACCCACAAGGCCGCGTAACTGACCACCGCATCAACCTGACCCTATACAAATTAGACGATGTGATGAACGGCGGTTTAGATAACGTCATAACACCATTAATTCAAGAGCATCAAGCAGAACAGCTTGCCAGCCTAAACTCCGAAGGCAACTAAACGATGCAAATCGGCTACTCGATTGAACAGGTCATTACGCAAGCGACTCAAAGTTTTACCCACTGTGCGTTTGTCGACTCACCCAAACTGGAAGCCGAAATTCTGCTCGCACACCTGCTGCAAAAAGACCGAACCTATCTGTTTACTTGGCCGGAAAAAATCGTCGATGACGAGATGATTGTCGAGTTCCGCGAACTATGCCGCGCACGCCTGCTTGGCACCCCCATAGCCTATCTGACTGGCGAGCGCGAATTTTGGGGACTCAAACTCAAAGTAAGCCAAGACACCTTAATTCCACGCCCCGACACCGAAACCTTAGTGGAAGTCGCCTTAAGCTTAATAGCAGAACAACCGCAAGCGGCGATTGTCGATTTGGGCACTGGAACCGGCGCCATCGCTTTGGCGCTTAAATTCGAACAGCCACAAGCCAGCTTAACCGCGGTGGATTTTTCTGCCGCCGCCTTAGCTATCGCCAAACACAACAGTGACACCTTGCAACTGCCGGTAACCTTGCTGCAAGGCTCTTGGTGCCAACCCCTTGGCGATCAACAATTTGATTTGATTGTCAGCAATCCGCCCTATATCGAAGAACAAGACCCACACCTGCAACAAGGCGATGTACGCTTTGAACCGAGAAGCGCACTGACTTCGGGCAACGATGGTTTGGATGACATTCGCGCAATCAGCGCGCAAGCGCCAGCGCACTTAAATCCAGCGGGCTGGCTTGCCTTTGAACACGGCTATAATCAAGCCTCGGCAGTGCAAGCCATCTTACAACAGCACGGCTTTGTGGAAATTAACAGCCGGCAAGATTACGCCGGTAACGACCGAGTGACTTACGGGCAAAAACCGAGCGCATAGGAAAAGCGTATGAACTTAAGCAAAACCGAACTCAATGACGCCGAGCTTTCTCGCTATAGTCGGCAAATCCTGCTGTCCGAAATCGACTACGCCGGCCAACTGACCTTGGCGCAATCCCATGCCGTTATTTTTGGATTAGGCGGTTTAGGTTCCCCCGCATCGCTCTATCTCGCCGCCGCCGGCATCGGAAAATTAACCCTGGTGGATTTTGACACGGTAGACGACTCCAATCTGCAACGCCAAATCGTGCATCGCGAAGCGAATATTGGGCAAGCCAAAGTGGCTTCCGCCAAAAGCAATCTAACGCAATTGAATCGTTTAATTGAGATTAACTGCATCGAACAGAAGCTCAGCCCAGAGGCACTGGAACCCCTGATTGCAGAAGCCGATGTCGTCTTAGACTGTAGCGACAACTTTGCCACACGCTTTGCATTAAATCGTGCGTGTCGTGCAGCGCAAAAAACACTGATTTCCGGCGCAGCAATTCGCTGGGAAGGCCAGCTCAGTACCTACGACTTTCGTAATCCAGACAGCCCTTGCTACCAATGCCTGTATCCGCAAGACAGCGGCCAAGAACTCACCTGTTCGCAAAACGGAGTACTTTCTCCAGTGGTCGGCATGATTGGCTCCATGCAAGCGATAGAGGCCATTAAAGCCTTGCTCGGCCTGCCAACCTTAACCGGTAAACTCATGTTGATTGATGCTTATAGCATGATGATTCGCACCTTGAATCTCAAAAAAGACCCAGAGTGCGCGCACTGTTCATCCGCACTTACGGAACGCGACCCGCTTTAAAAGGATTACCCGTTGGCACGCCATTGGGAACTGCGCTGTTCGCAGACTTTTCTGGGCGTTTATCCACATAAATAATCACTCGACGGTTTAAAGAACGACCGTAAGGGGTATCATTCTCGGCAACAGGGTCGTTGTCCGCCTTACCGGCAATGGTCACTTGTGAGGCCGTCAACCCCATGTCAATAAATGTACGCGCGACCGTTGCGGCACGCGCAGCAGACAATTCCCAGTTGGATGGAAAAATCAGATTATTAATCGGAAGCGTATCGGTATAACCGGTAATGGTGATTGTTTGATCTCGTCCAGCCAAAGTTTCACCAAGCTTCTCGAGCTGTTCACGCGTTGCATCGTTAATCGTGGCCCGACCGCTTTCAAAAAAACTATCGGAAAACAGGGTAATTTTCACGTAATCATCTGTTTCTTCGATTTGCACATCTTTTGGATTCACCTCTTGCAAGGCTTTTTGCAATTCCTCCCGTGAAACGGGCGGTTTCATCTGTAAATCAATTAAATCAACTTGCGGAGTAAACAATTTTTCATCTTCAATTTCTGCCCCAATCGGCGGCTGTCCTTGCATTGCATTGACGAAAGCTTGGCGATCTTTGGGATCGACAATCGAAATCAACCAAAGCACTAAAAACAGCACCATTAAGACCGTCATCAAATCGGCTAAAGCGATTTTCCAAGCACCGCCGTGTGCGCCTCCTTCATCAATATCCGACATGGATTACGCCTCTTCTTCTCTAGGCACCGCAAATTCTGGCGGCACAATTTGCCGACCAATTTCGACCGACAAACTGGGCGACACGCCATTTGCATAAGCCACCATAAACGAGGCCGCCATTTCAAACAGAGTGCGATCTTGGCGTACCATAATTTCAACCGAATGCACAAAGGGCGCCAAAATCGCAAAAGCCAAAAACACGCCGGTTAAAGTCCCAACCAAAGCCGCGCCAATCGCCCCGCCAATAACGGCGACATCCATATCGCCACCCAGCATATCCATAGTCAAAATCACCCCCATGACCGCCGCAACGATACCAAAACCAGGCAACCAATCCGCCACCTTACCCGCTGCACGCGGCACCTCCATCATTGAGTTGGTCATGGTGCTGATCTGTTTCGCCAAATGCTCATGAAAACTTTGTGATGCGGGAGGATTGAGCAGCAAATAACTGAAATTCTCGGTGATAAATTTCTTTAAGTCAGGGTGCTTTAACACGCGTGGATACTGCGTAAAAATTGGACTGTCTTCCGGCGCAATTAGATGCTTTTCTAATGCCAAAACACCTGCACCACGCGACAGACGCGACAACTCCTCCAATAACCCTAAGGTTTCTGCATAAAGCTGTTTTGAGACTCGCTCTCCTGCAAAAAAACGGCCGACAAAATGCAGGGTACGCATCCAAACATTAACCGGCGTAGATGCCATAAATGCGCCCAACGCAATGCCCAGAATAACCACCAATTCCGAAGGATGCCACAAAGCAGACAGGTTACCGCCCATCAACACAAAACCGCCAAGAAAACTGGCGATAATAATAAATAAGGCAATCGGCTTAGCTATCATAAAAGACCTAATTACAGGCAAAGAAGACAACTTCTCGCCTGCTGAAATGAACAAAATGAAATAGAGATTTAGTGCAAGCACATAACAAGCCACAATACGCTAAAGTGACTGTAACCTTTAACGGCTCCCTCTTGAAAACCTTAAGAAAAGACTCCGGTTTAGCAAGAACGTACTAAGGACACACAGAACAAGTCCCGATTGTCTTCCGCACTGGCTTGCCTGTTTTTGTCAGGTTCATACAGGAGGCAAACAGAAGCCAAACACCCGCATTGCGCAGTTAAATGCTTCTGAGCCTTAAGTCATTTGGACGTGTTCTGTCAGTTCCTAGCTCTTTATTTTTTCGATCGATATAACTTTCTTCAACGTTCGCGGGAGTACTATGCCGCGTTTAGCACGACCGGCCAAAGCTTCTTGCCACGCACTAGGCCCAAAAAGCTTCTCGTACTTATCCGTCTTGAGATTCAATTTATCGTTTTCACCAAACGCACAAATCGCATTAACCTCCTCCCCCTTAGGCAATTGAATCAGCTTAATCCCTTTCCCTTTAGCCAACTCTGGGAGTTCATGCAGCGCAAACACAAGCATTCTTGGCTCACTGGTGACCACCGCCAACAGGGTGTCTTCAACCACATTCGTAGGCGTCAAAACTTTGGCCCCTTTCGGCAAAGTCAACATCGCCTTACCCGCTTTGTTTTTAGAGTACAAATTTTCGAACTCGGTCACAAAACCATAGCCTGCACTACTCGCCAGCACAAATTTATCTTTAGGATTCGCCAGTAATACTTGCGTAAACTGGCTACCGGCCGCCAGATTGAGACGTCCAGTTAAGGGTTCACCATGAGAACGCGCTGATGGCAAACTGTGCGCGGCAAGTGAATAACTGCGTCCAGCACTGTCCAAAAACACCGCCACTTGACGACTTTGGCCACTGCATTGCGCCAAAAACGCATCACCCGATTTATAACCCAAATTCAGCCCATCAATATCCAGCCCTTTGGCTGCTCGCACCCAACCAGTTTCAGACAAAACCACCGTCACGGCCTCGGAAGGCAATAGGTCTTGCTCGCTCATCGCCTGCGCGCTTTTGGCTACAATCAATGGAGAATTACGCTCATCTCCGTAAGCTTCAGCATCCGCCAATAACTCTTTTTTCACCAAGGTTTTTAAGCGTGCTGCTGAGCCCAAAATTTTCTCTAAACGGTCACGCTCTTGCGCCAACTCGTCTTGCTCAGCGCGAATTTTCATCTCCTCAAGTTTCGCCAGATGTCGAAGCTTCAACTCCAATACCGCTTCGGCTTGTGTATCGCTTAGGGCAAAACGCGCCATCAAAACCGGTTTGGGTTTATCTTCTTCACGGATAATGGCAATCACTTCATCAATATTCAAAAAGGCAATCAGCAAGCCATCCAAAATATGCAGTCGCGCCAAGACCTTGTCGAGACGATATTGCAAACGTCGACGCACCGTCTCTTTACGGTATTCCAACCATTCACTCAGCAGGGTATGCAGGTTTTTCACCTGTGGGCGACCGTTTAAGCCAATGACATTAAAATTCGCGCGATAGCTTTTTTCTAAATCGGTGGTGGCAAACAAGTGCAGCATAGTGGTTTCGGCATCAACTCGCTTAGAACGTAACTCAATGACTAAGCGCACGGGGTTTTCATGATCTGATTCGTCACGCAAATCAACAACCATCGGCAATTTTTTGGCGCGCATCTGATTAGCAATTTGCTCTAACACCTTCGCACCAGAGACTTGATACGGCAGAGCATCAATCACCACGTTCACGCCGTCCTCAAGAAGATAACCGGCGCGCTGTTTTATCGATCCATGTCCCGTCTGGTACATCGCGCGCAAATCTTCAGAACTACTAATGATTTGCGCCTTATTCGGGTAATCCGGTGCGGGAAGATACTCCAGCAGTGCATCCAAACTCAAATCTGGCTGATCCAACAACGCCACACAGGCAGCAATCAATTCGCGTAAATTATGCGGTGGAATATCGGTCGCCATGCCCACCGCAATCCCCGAAGTCCCGTTCAACAGCACATGTGGCACACGTGCTGGCAAGGTCGTAGGTTCATCCATGGTGCCATCAAAGTTAGCGGTCCAATCGACGGTTCCTTGATCTATTTCCTGCAATAACAGCTGGCTAAATTTAGAGAGACGGGCTTCGGTATAACGCATTGCAGCAAATGATTTGGGGTCATCCAACGACCCCCAGTTACCCTGTCCATCAACCAACGGATAGCGATAAGAGAAATCCTGCGCCATCAACACCATCGCTTCATAACACGCAGAGTCACCATGCGGATGGAATTTACCGAGCACATCGCCCACAGTACGCGCCGACTTTTTAAATTTTGCCGTGGCTTTTAAGCCCAATTCCGACATGGCGTACAAAATACGGCGCTGCACCGGTTTAAGCCCATCGCCGATGTGCGGTAGCGCTCGATCGAGAATGACGTACATCGCATAATCGAGATAGGCACGTTCAGCAAATTCCGCCACACCGCGCTGTTCGACACCTTCATAGTTCATCGTGGGTTGATCCACACACTGCCCCTTTAATTAACGCTTTATTCCGATTTAGCCATTTTACCAATCGCACAAGATACAAACGATTTAGCCTTAACACCAACTGCTTGCATACCTTCAAGCGAGCCGCGCTCAGGATACCCCATTTTTAATAACGCGGTTTTGACTTGCGCCAAAATCACCTCGGCTGGCGCACTGCTCTCAAAACGTACTTCACCTTTTTCAACATTCACCTGCACAGCGTCTACCCCAGCCAATGCACTGAGATTTTTACTAATCGACGCGACACAGCCGCCGCACTTAATGTTTTCCACGTGAATGTGATATTCCATGTCTTGCTCCTTTACGATTAAGGGAAATGCAGAAGCGCGCAACAACCAATCGGGTCATATTCTGTGGCTTCTTAGATATCAACACCGTATTTTAACTTAGGCAACCTTGCAACCCAAACATTTAGGAAAACGCCGAACCAGTCTGCATTACCTGAAGCCATTTGAACTTATTCTGGGTCTCCTTAGCCAGGTCAATACTGCTAGAATAAGCCCCTATCAACCTCTTATTCGATTGTGCAACATGAACCAATTTACGAACCATTACTTGCAGCTTCCTAACCACCTGTACCGAAACGTCGATCCAGAGCCGCTATGGGATGCGCACTTGCTGCATTACAACCAAACTTTGGCGCAAGAAATTGGGATTGCCCTCACCAGCGAAGAAGTTGCTCAGCTCACCAGCGGCCAAGCCCTTCCGGCAGAGTTTGCTCCACTGGCTCAAAAATACACTGGACACCAATTTGGCTACTACAATCCAGATTTAGGCGATGGGCGCGGCTTATTACTTGGCCAGGTACTCCATCAGAACCAATCGTGGGACTTGCATTTAAAAGGCGCTGGACAAACCCCTTTTTCTCGGCGCGGCGATGGGCGGGCAGTCTTACGCTCCGCAGTACGTGAATATTTAATTGGCGAAGCATTGCATTACTTAAACGTACCGTCTACTCGCTGTTTAAGCCTTAGCCATTGTCCAGAAACCGTGTATCGTGAAAAAATCGAAACCCGCGCCAGTTATATCCGTGTAGCGAAAACACACATACGCTTCGGGCACTTTGAATGGCTTGCAGAAATCAACGACCGTGATAGTTTTCGTCAACTGGCCGACTATGTTATTGCACAAATTTATCCGCATTTAAGCGAACACCATGAAGCGCAACGCTACGCACAACTATTCCAAGAAATCTGCGGCAAAACCGCGCAGATGATTGCCAAATGGCAAGCAGTCGGTTTTTGTCATGGTGTAATGAATACGGACAACATGTCGATTGCCGGCGAAACCTTTGATTTTGGCCCCTATGCATTCCTCGATGATTTCAAAATTCACTATATCTGTAATCAATCCGACAGCGAAGGGCGTTACGCATACAGCCAACAGCCAAATATCGGTTTATGGAACTGCCAAGTGCTTGGGCAAGCCTTCTTGCTATTACTCGATAGCACACAAGTTCAGCAAGGCCTAGATCATTTTGTCACGACCTATAACCAACACTACTTGGCGCTGATGGGCGCTAAATTTGGGCTACAAACCGTGCACACGGATGATCGTGATTTTATTGCACAAAGCCTCATTTTGATGGATAAAAGCCAACTCGACTTCCACCATTTTTTCAAAAAATTAGCACTCTTAGAAAGCGATCAAGAAGCGCAATGGCAGCAGTTCATCGGTGACAGCAAAGCGTGGCGCGATTGGCAAACCCAATACTTAGCACGCACCGCCAGCCAAGAACGCATACAAAGACAGCAGCAAATCCAACAGCACACCGCAGACTTTGTTCTGCGTAATCATATTGCACAAGAGATTATTCAGCAGTGTGAAAAAGGGAACGCCGAACTATTAAGCCAAGCGATGCAATGGCTGCAAACACCACACCAGCCTGCGCCGGAATTGGCGGAAAACTACGCGCATTTTTTACAGGCGCCAACGGCAACACAGAAAGGAATCGCACTAAGCTGCTCCTCTTAAGCCGATAAAACCTCCAATTGGCGCACTTTTCGCTAATCTACGAACAGTTTGCCAATTTATAACCGACTTGCTATGGAGTACTTATATCAATGCAAATGCAAAGTAGTTCAATCGTTGCCACAACCGCTGATCGACGTTGCGGGCCAAGAGTCAGCATAAACTTGCCGATTAAAGTGCTCGAACCCCTTTTATTAGATGGCAAATTAATTGACCTCTCACTCTGCGGGTGCGGCATTTTAATGAGCGAGCCTTTGAGTCCAAATAGCCTTCTAACTGTGCATCTATCCTTACCAAGTGAAGACGGCTTTACCCAAATTGCATTAAAATGCTCGGTTGCACGCTGCAACAAAATACGAAACCAGTATTTAACAGGTTTATCGTTTGATGAGCTAAAGCCTCATCAATCATACGAAATCAATGCATTTTTTCATTACCACCGCCGCTTTAGTGCATAATTTAGCCTTATCGGAAGCGTCGTTTCAGGAAGAACCCAACTATGGATTCAATCAGTGTTAAAACCAATCGAACCGTCACCTTAATCGGAAAAAATGGTCAAGCCAGTGGCGTGTTGGCCGATTTATCGATTGAGAATGCTGGCGTACAATCGCCGCGTGGCGCTCGAGTTGGAACCGAACTGGAACTGGCGTTTGAAATCCCCACCTCCGAATATTTCCGTTCGCTTAAAATTCTTGGCAAAGTGACCCATCGTCACAATAACGATCAAGGGGTCTACCTAAAACTGCATTTTCAAAACATCACGCCCATACAGCGCCAATACATTTTGGAATTTATCGAATACAAACAGCGCTTGTCACAAATGAGCCAAAAACGCCAAAGCCATTTTTAACAAGAAACCGATTTCTTCTAAAAAACAGAACAAATATACGGCTGATAACAACCAACAAGCAGCACAATTCCCCATCACTGAAAACGACAGTCAATCAATGCGTTAATGATAAAAAAAGCGACACCTTGAACCACTCTAAAAAATTTACTGGTAAATCAACGCATTAAGAACCTCCAAGCCATAAAAAAAGGTCCAAGCAAACACCGTAAATTCTTGCGTTTAAATAATTTCATGCAGTGCAACACACCATAAGATAACTAAAAAAGTTAAGACGGTGCAAAAGTAAATCCACATGACTTCAGGCACAGAAAAATTTAGCTCAACCAAGCGACCGCGATGTCGAAACTTGACAAACACAAGCAACACCGCCCAGTTAAATGTTTCAAAGTTCCTATCAACGAAGCTTGCAATCTCTCGCTGAAGTCAATGGTAACGGATTCTGCATCGTCACAAAATGGCTAATCTGTTCAAGCATAGTGAGAACGAAGAACAGTTCAAAAGAGGAAATATTCATGCGCGATAGCGGTAAGGTTACACAAAGAGAGCACGTGCTTGCTCCGGGCACTAAAATCGTCTCCAACACCGACTTATTCGGCAATATCATCAGCGCGAATGAAGCCTTTATTGAAGCAAGTGGCTATGAATGGCGTGAATTAGTTGGCCAACCGCACAATATTTTGCGCCATCCGGATGTACCGCCAGAAGTCTTTAAAGATTTCTGGGAGACAATCCAAGCCGGTCGACCATGGTCACAAATCGTCAAAAACCGATGCAAAAACGGCGACCATTACTGGGTAAACGCCAATGCAACCCCTGTATTTGAGAACGGTAAAATCGTTGGTTATATGTCATTGCGAATGGCTGCCACCGAAGCAGAAAAACAAGCGGCGGCTCGCGCCTATCAAGAAATTTCCGCCGGACGAATGACGATTAAAAACGGGGTCATCCAAAACGCAGAAACGCGCTATAACCCTTTGCGCCATATCAACACCGCCACTATGCTCATTGTATTTGCGGCTTTGGAAATGATTATCGGACTTATTCCAAACCTTTTGCCAAGCATTCTTAACACGCTTCCAATAGCGGTATTTGAAATCTTACAAATCACCTTGGTCGCAATAATTATTTTTGTGCTCTACAAACATGGTCAAAAACTGACCTTGATCGAAGACACCCTAACCGCCATCTCTGGCGGTAAATTCGACTCGCACATCGATAGCTTTGGAAGTAATCAAATGCAGCGAATCCTTGGACGGATGCACTCCATGCAAATCCGCATCGGCACGGATTTAGACCAGGCACATGAAGATTTGCGTAATGCGGTGCGCCTCGAACAAGCGCTTAAATCAGCCAGTACCAACATCATGGTCGCGGATCGTTTCCGCAGTATTATTTTTGTTAACGACTCGCTGCAAAAAATGCTGGAAGAGGTCGAACCTGAACTGAAAAAAACCTTACCAAAATTCGATAGCAAGAATTTAATTCGCCAAAACATTGATATTTTCCACCTCAATCCACAGCATCAAATCGACATACTAGACAACTTAACCAGCACCTATGATGCACGAATTACCGTAGGCTCTGTGATTATTGATTTAAGAGTCGACCCTATTTATGACGCCAAAGGCAAACGCATCGGTTTTATCACTGAATGGAAAAACATGACCAATCAATTGGAAATCGAGCACAATATTGAACGCATTATCTCCGATGCGGCGAAAGGACAGCTCAGTAACCGAATTGATACATCTCATCTCAAAGAATTTGAAAAAGAGGTTTCTAATTCAGTCAATACGCTGCTTAGCAGCTTCTCCGACACACTATTAAATCTTTCTCGCGTACTCTCTAAAATGAGCACTGGTGATTTAACCCACCGTATTAACGGCATTTATTATGGCCAACTTAACGCCATGCAAATGGCGATTAACAACTCCTTAGCCAATCTGGATATGACGCTGCATAGCATCCGCACAGGTGCCAACGAAATCGGCACCATGTCACATGAAGTCGCTGTGGCCAGTGAAGATCTTTCAGAACGCACTCAACAACAAGCCGCCAGCTTGGAAGAAACTGCTGCCAGCATGGAAGAAATCACCTCTACCACCAAACACACTGCTGAAAATATGAAGCTTGCCGATCAGATTTCGCACGAAACCGCACAGGTCGCGCAACAAGGTATTGAGGTGATGAAACAGACCATTACCGCGATGCATGAAGTGACCGAAATGAGTAAAAAAGTCAGTGAAATCACCTCGGTGATAGACAGCATCGCTTTTCAAACCAACTTACTGGCTTTAAATGCGGCGGTTGAAGCAGCGCGTGCCGGCGAACACGGGCGAGGTTTTGCCGTAGTGGCAAGCGAAGTGCGTAATTTAGCGCAGCGTTCAGCACAAGCAGCTAAAGACATTTCAAGCCTAATTTCAGCGACCACAACGCAAATTGAAAGAGGCACCGAATATGTCGAAAACACCAATACCGTTTTTGAAGGCATGGTCGAGAAAATCAAAAAACTCGAAGTATTAATCTCCGAATCCTCACAAACGACCTATGAACAAGCCAAAGGCATCGAACAAATTAATCAGGCGGTGTCCCATCTTGACCAAGCCACGCAACAAAATGCCGCCTTGGTCGAAGAACTCTCTGCAACCGCTAACAATATGAGTGAGCAGAGCCTTGAGCAAGCGAACTTTATCAAACGCTTTAAACTAAGCAACAACACCAGCCAACACTCTGCGCTAAGCGGACGTTTTGTCGAAGCGAAAATGGCGCATAACACTTGGTTGATTCTAGTTGAAAACTTAACGTCTGGAATAGAACAAAAAGAGATTGATTTCCAAGCAGCTCGCAGTGACAACCTCTGTCAATTAGGTAAGTGGATTTACGGCGAAGCACAGAGTTTAATGCACTTTAACAGCGTACAAAAACTGACTGAAGCACATAAAGAATTTCATGCCACAATTGGACGCATCAGCGATGCATACGCCATTGAAGATGAAACCAGTATTACTGAACTGAAAAAACGCCTTGCTGAATTGGCACAACAAGTCACTCAATATTTAGATGAAATAAGCAATGAAGTCGGTGGTGCAGGTAGCGCCAGTGCGCCAGCGAACCTTCAACCAACCGCCTCTAGCAAACCAATCAGTAAGGTAGCACCACCGGCTAAAATTCAAACGCCAAAAACGTCCTCATCAAGTCATCATAAGCAAGACGACTGGGACGAGTTTTAATTTTCCAACAACGGTGGGCTAACCATCGTCCGAAAAGCCCTTAATGTCTTCATACTTATGCATTAAGGGCTTTTTTTATATTCGATATTTGAAGCGACATAGAACAAATCCAAACGGCTTTCGGCACAGAAGAGTTTGGCTGAGCAAACGGCGCGAGGCTTGCAATGCATCACTCAAGTCACGGATGCCTTGTTCTGCATCTCTTTAGGTCGCTTAACGGCAAATTCGTTCATAGGGTTGTAGAACCTGTGCCAAGCCTTGCAGCGTAAACTGATAGGAATGCTTGCCTAAGGCACGATGCTCTATCACGAAAGTGACCAGCTTCCCCTGCGCCAAAGCGTCCAATAATTGCCCATACGCCTGTTGCATCAAGCGCATATTCTTACCAATTTTTGCGGCGTCCACTTCAAAACGAATCTGATTCAGATAGTGCTCCGCGTTGAGTTCCGCCTTTAGAACGCCTTGCAAAGGTAAATCACCCGTCTTTGCGTCAATTTGATAGGTTACATTGAGTAGTCGAGGGGTTTCCGAGAGTATCTCATCCTCAAACAATAAAACCTGTACTGCCGGAAAAGGCGACATAGCCGAACAAGTTACCCCAAAGAAAACCGCTTTATCCGGGGTTTTGGTATAAGCCTCTAAATCCAATACCGAACCCTGTACATCGTGATACAAGCTTAAATGAAATGCGCCAATTTGCTCGGTTTTATCAGGCTGCGCCAATACCTGATGACTAACGCCAAAAGTCGTTAAAATAAGGACTGCTGAAGCTCTGAAGTTTCGCCATTTAAAAGTCATAAATTCCCTTTTTTAGTATTTTAGAAATATTCTTATACTTTCTGCACAGCCCCCACTCAAGGGCCGTAATTTTACTGATAAATCTATCGATAAAGGCTAGATTTTTTTTCTAAACCCTTTAATATTAAAAAAATTTTTACAAATTATCTGTACATAAGTCGAACATCGCAGTGCCAATAAAAGGATTTTAATGTTTGGTCTGAGCAACAACAAGACAACCACAGGCTGGTTGTTTATCTTTCTTAGCGCACTGTCTGCACTCATTTTTGCGGCGTTTGGGATGGCTTATCTCAGCTATCAAAACCAGTCCGCTAATGAAATGCGCCAGTTGGATCAGCTCAGCCAAAATTTTGCACTGCAACTTAACCAAAACATTAACAACCGCAAAGACACCTTAGAGCGTTTTGCCAGCAATTTAATTCAAGACAATCAATTACTTTCCGACGCGCAATTACAAAATTCGCTGGATTCCAGAATCCGCTTGCATGATTACTTTGGTGGCGGTCTTGCGATTCTAAATCAGCAAGGGGAGATTATCCGCCACTCACCAGCACAGAGCGAAAGAGTCGGTGAGTCCTTTGCCAATAAACCTTTTTTCCGCGTTTTAAACCAATCTCTGCGTACTTACACCAGCCCACCAAGCTTTGATAAGCAATTAAACCAAATGGTCATCTACATCATTACCCCTATTAGCGATAAAACCGGGCAACCCATCGCTTATTTACTGGGCATTATGTCTTTACAGGGTGATCTGGTCAGCAATATCAAACCGAATCTACGCAATGGCGGCGACTACTCAATTTATGACTTAGATAATCATCTCGTCATCTACTCCAGCGAAAAAAGCTTGGCTATGCAGTCAATGACCGCAAATGACAACCCACTGCTTAGCCTAATCCTTAGCGGCCGCTTTACCGGAGCCTTAGGCAATGCGTTTAACGATCAAAAATTGTACTCGGCTTACCAGTTAGAAGACCTTCCTTGGCTGGTGATTCTCACCATTGACAATCTACCGGCAAGGCAAACGGCGATTCAACAATTCTTAAACCTACTGGTTCTCTTGGCGGTCTTTTTGAGCTTCGCGATGATGCTCTATCGCTGGCGGTTAAAACAACAATTAGTGCCGATTCGAGCGCTAAGCGAAGCCCTACTCACCCTTAAAAATGAGAGGAACGAGATTCATCCTATTACCTTGCAAAGCGCCAGTGAACTGGATGCTGTTAGCAAACTACAAACCCTATTTAATGACTTGGCCGCCCACAACCAAGAAGCCTTTGAAGTCATCAGACAACAAGCGCGCCAAGCCGAACAAGACAACACAGATACCCAAGAATTTTTATCACGTATAAGCCAAGAACTACGCACACCGCTCAATTCGGTTGTTGGTTTAAGCGCTCTTCAAATGCAAGACTCGCACCTCACCGAACAGGCACTTGAGCGCACCTACCACACCCATTTTGCTGGCTTGTTGATGCTTAATCTCATCAACGATGTGCTCGATGATCGATATTCACGCAAGCACCCAATCAGCATCGAACGCACGCAATTTAAACTCGATCAGGTGATTGAGCAGCTCGCGATTATGTTTACCAGCAGCAACCTAGAGAAAAAAAATCAACTGCTCTTTAACGTCAACCCCAGTGCGCCAAACTACCTTATCGGCGACCCATTGCGTCTGACACAGCTTTTATCCAATCTAATCTCTAATTCGATTAAATTCACTCGCGGTGGAACAATTGAGTTGGTGATTGATTTGGTTCATCAGCGTAACGAAAGCCAAATCAAACTGAATTTTTGCGTACGTGACAGCGGTGCCGGCATAGAACAGCAAAAGCTCAGTGCGCTGATGCAAAACTTAAAAAATGGCCATTACAATCAATTCAACTACCGTAACTCGCATGGCTTAGGTTTGGTCATCAGCGAACGTTTATTACTATTAATGGGTGGCGATGCTTTGCAAATTCGCTCCGAAGTCGGCGGTGGAACCGAAGTATGCTTTAGCCTAGAATTTCAAACGGCGCACATCAATCAACAGAAAACCCTATTTAAATGTCTCAACCCGACCTGTCGAGCCTTAATCATTGAACAATCCCAAGCCAGCGGCGATATTCTCAGCCGCACGTTAAAAGCATGGGGATTTATCGTCGAAAAAATCACCGCCAATCGTCCAATTATGAGCGAATTAGATACCAAGTTTGCCGATGATAAAACCTACGACGTGATTTTCATGGAGTCGTTGAGCGAACAACAGCGCACCAATATCCTTCTCAAAGATATACAGCGCTTCCTTGAACAGCATATCGAACTTAACCAGCCAATGCCCAAGTTGGTTTGTTTAAGCAACCTAATGCTACGCCAACCGATTCAAGAGGTTAAAGGCGTCGCTTATCTGGCATTGCCTTTCAGCCGCTCGGCGCTGTTCAATACGCTTAACCAAATTGCGGTCAATAAACAAGAAAACATTTATCCGCTCAACCAAACCAAAACCATCCGTTTCAATCAGCAGAACATTTTGGTGGTCGAAGACAACCAGCTTAATGCGGAATTTATCAGCCAGATTTTGCAAAACATTAATCTGCATACCCATCACGCAGAAACCGGACAGCAGGCGATTGAATTATTAAAAAATGAAACCTTTGATTTGGTGCTTATGGATTTGCAAATGCCTGGTCTGAACGGTTTTGAAACCACCAAACGGATTCGCGAATTTAACATTAAGATCCCTATTATCGCGCTCACCGCCGCAGCCATGCCTGCCGATAAAGAAAAAGCGCTTAAATTCGGGATGAATGCCTATCTCACCAAGCCGATTGATGACGAACAACTCAAGAGCACGTTAAGTGAATATCTACTGTTTGATCGGGTTACTGCAGCCATTGATGCCGTACCCATAAAACAGCTGAATGCACCGAAACAACCGAGCATCTTAATTGCCGAAACACTCGCCAGTAATGCCAGTTTATTGAGTGATGTTCTGCAAGCCGACTACCTTGTCGAAAGCACCTTAACTGGCGAACAAGTGTTACAAATTGCCCGCTCAGATAAACGTCCAGACGTACTGTTGCTGGATATCAACATGCCAAATATCGACGGGCTGACGCTGTGCAAAAAACTCAAAGAAGACGAGCAGACCAAGCACATTTCAATCATCCTACTGTGCGATGCAGAGCAAGCGATTGACGTTGAAAAAGGACTTCGACTCGGCGCGCTAGATTACCTATTCCGCCCCTATTCACTGCCGATTGTCCATTCGCGTATTCGCAATCATTTAGCGCTAAAAATCAAAACTGAGATGCTCGAACAGCTATCTGACATTGACAGCCTGACCAAACTTCCCAACCGCCGTCAGTTTGAGGAAACTCTATTCAAAGAGAGTAAACGCCTAGCCCGCAGTGAAAAAATGCTCGGTATTATTTTGATTGATATGGATAGCTTCAAAGCCTATAACGAACACTATGGACATGGCCTTGGTGATGAGTGCTTGCATAAAGTGGCGCATGCGATGAACAATATACTACGCCGCCCCGCCGATATGCTCGCGCGCTATGCCGGCGAAGAATTTGTCGCACTGCTACCTGAAACCGATTTAATCGGCACCCAGAAAGTCGCTGAACAATTTTGTCAGGTCGTCCGTGATTTGCATATCCCACACGAACACTCAAAAGTTGCCAGCGAACTCACCGTCAGTCTAGGTTACAGCGCGGCCTTTATCCAAACGCCACAAGACGCTAACAACTTACTGCAACGTACCGACAAATTTCTCTATCACGCCAAAGCACTTGGCCGCAATCGAATCTTTGGCCCCATCGATGGTGGCGGTTAAACGCTGGCTAAATCGCCTTTTAGCTCTAACCAGGATTTACGATCTGGGCTGCGTTTTTTCGCCAATAACATATCCATCACTTCAGACACATTCTGTTTTGGGTTTTCAGCATCATCGGCCGTTAATTGCAACTGCACCAAACGTCGACTTTCCGGCAGCATGGTGGTTTCGCGCAACTGTCCAGGGTTCATCTCACCCAACCCTTTAAAACGCGTAACCTGTATTTTGCCAGCAAGTTTTTCAGCGCTAATCCGGTCCAGCACCCCTTGGCGCTCTGCCTCATCAAGCGCATAAAACACGCGTTTACCGACATCAATTCGATACAGCGGCGGCATCGCGACATAAATATGCCCCTCGGCCACCAGTTTTTCAAAATGCTTCACAAACAGCGCACAAATGAGCGTGGCGATATGTAAGCCATCCGAATCCGCATCGGCCAAAATACAAATTTTTCCATAACGCAATCCACTTAAATCGTCCGAGCCGGGATCGACGCCTATCGCTACCGAAATATCGTGAATCTCTTGTGATGCCAACACTTGGGAAGATTCAACCTCCCAAGTGTTTAAAATCTTACCGCGCAAAGGCATAATCGCCTGGAAATTTTTATCACGCGCCTGTTTAGCCGAGCCGCCTGCCGAATCCCCTTCCACCAAAAAAAGTTCCGTCCGCGCTAAATCATTATCAACACAATCGGCTAATTTTCCTGGCAACGCTGGACCTGAAGTGATTTTCTTACGCACCACTTTTTTGGCTTTGCGCGAACGACTGTTGGCATTAGCAATCACCAACTCGGCAATTTTCTCGGCCACTTCAGTGTGTTGGTTTAACCATAAACTTAGCGCATCTTTGACCACTCCGGAAATAAACGGCACACACTCACGCGACGACAAACGCTCTTTGGTCTGCCCAGCAAACTGCGGTTCCTGCAATTTTGCCGACAACACAAAAGCGACGTTCAGCCAGGCGTCTTCCGGGGTGATTTTAACGCCACGGGGCAGCAGATTACGAAATTCGCAAAACTCGCGAACCGCTTCGGTAACGCCGGCTCGAAGCCCATTAACATGCGTACCGCCTTGCGGTGTTGGTATCAAGTTTACATAACTTTCATTGAGTAACTCACTCGGCTCTTCCAGCCAAGCAATCGCCCATTCCACCTGTTCGTTTTCCGCAATGCTGTGCCCAACAAAACCTTCTTGCGGCAGACGCTCACGCCCATCAAGCGCGTCATTAAGATAATCTTTTAAACCTTGCTGGTACTGCCATGTCTCTTTCTGGCCGGTTTTTTCGTCAATAAAATTCACTTTTAACCCGGAACACAACACTGCTTTGGCGCGCAATAGATACAGCAATTTGCTAATCGAGAACTTAGCACTATCAAAAAACTTTGCATCCGGCCAAAAATGCACAAGGGTTCCGGTATTACGTTTACCGACCTTGCCAATTTCTGCAAGCGGTTTGGCTAAATCACCATTGGCAAACTCAATCTCATAAAGCTTCGCATCGCGACGAATCTGGACCACCACTTTGGTCGACAACGCATTCACCACCGAAATCCCGACACCATGCAAACCACCGGAAAAACTGTAGGATTTATTGGAAAATTTTCCACCGGCGTGCAATCGGGTCATAATCACTTCCACCCCCGGAACGCCTTCTTCCGGATGAATATCGACGGGCATACCGCGACCATTGTCGACCACACTCATCGAGCCGTCGGCAAAGTGGGTAATGGTTATCTCATCGGCGTGTCCAGCCAGCGCTTCATCGACACTGTTATCGATCACTTCCTGCGCTAAATGATTTGGTCGCGTGGTGTCGGTATACATTCCAGGACGCTTACGCACCGGTTCTAAACCAGTTAAGACTTCAATTTCCGCTGCATTGTAGTTTTCGGCCAAGGCAAAACTCCTAAAGGTGACAGTTGGGGTGATAAAATAATGCCCAATTTAGCGCCGATAATACCATAATTTTCCCGCTTATCCGCCGCTCGACCGGCTTGAAATGTGCAGAGACCGAGGATTGATTGCAAAATGAGCGAAATCAAATTAAGCGCCGGCTGGCAAAACCATTTACAAAGCGAATTGGAGCGAGCTTATATGCAGCAGCTTTGCGCAATGCTGCAACAACAAAGCGAACAAGGTGAGACAATACTGCCGCCAGCATCACAGCGCTTTAATGCGCTCAATGCGACGCCTCTGGAGTCAGTCAAAGTGGTGATTCTCGGCCAAGACCCCTACCCCACACCTGGACACGCCCACGGATTGTGTTTTTCGGTTTTACCCAGTGTAAAACCCTTGCCGAAATCACTGAACAATATCAATCAGGAACTGCTTGATGATTTGGGCATAGATAATCGCCACAGCGGTTTTTTACAACCTTGGGCTGAACAGGGCGTGTTGCTGTTGAATTCAGTGTTAAGCGTGCAAGCCGGCAAGGCCAATTCGCATCAAGGACAAGGCTGGGAGCGTTTTACCGATAAAATTATCGAGCTCGTCAATCAGCACTGCGAACACTGTGTGTTTATTTTATGGGGTAATTATGCACAAAAGAAAGGCGCTAAAATCGACGCACAGCGTCACTTGGTGATTAAAACCGCACACCCCTCTCCGTTATCGGCGTATCGTGGTTTTTTTGGCAGTAAACCATTTTCGCAAAGCAACCAATATCTCCAGCAACATGGCAAAACACCGATTAATTGGCAGCTGCCTCTGGCACAGGCGCAACAACCGTTGCCACTTCATCCGGTAGACGCGTCACAAAGCCAGCAGTAAGTAAAATCTCAATCCGTCGATTACGCTCTTTGCCCGCAGCCGTTTCATTGCTCTGCACCGGATGGTGCTCAGCAAAACCAGAAATCGAAAATTGTTGCGGCGGTAACTCCGAGGCCTGAAAGAGCTGATCCATAACAGTTTGCGCGCGCATGGCGCTTAAAAACCAGTTATTTTGTAGCGGGGAGTTAGGCAAAATAGAATCACTGTCGGTATGCCCTTCTATCACGATTTCGGCATTCCAATACAAATCTTGCTGCGCCGCATACTCTAAAATAACTCGCGTCTGCGGGGAGTCTTGATCGGCCAAGCGAAACAAGCGACTCTGTTTTAGCAACACACCCAGATACTGCAGCTCTTCTTGCAGCTGTGCGGACGGGGTATAGCCGGCACGATCGAATGCGGCCGCACTTTGCACCTTGAACAAAATACCTTGCGGCGTGCGATGCACCGACACCACTTGTAATCCTTGGTTATCAATCTGCTGTTCTAGCTCCAGATAAGCGCTATTAACCTGCTCATCCGCCCAAACTTGTAGCTTGGAAACTTGGGTTTTATTGAGCACAATCATCATAATAAAAAACGTAATTAACAAGGTAATCACATCACCAAACGCCAATAGCCAGCCACTGCGCGCGCGCTTATCCGGCGATGTCACCAGCCAGCGAGAAATCATTCCAATACCTCGGTAACTGGCGTGTCTTGACGTAAATTCGGCAAGGGAAGACTGGAATTTTCTAATAGTGAAAGTTTCGGTAACAGATAAACCTCAACCCGTCGATTATGCGCGGCAAACAGATACTGCCGCAAGGGATGAAAGCTGCCATAACCGGCAATCATAAAATACTCTGGTGCCAAGCCGCTATACAATTGCAAAAATGACATTACCGCATAAGCGCGGTAACTGCTTAGCTCAACATTGTCTTTAAAACGCGCATTTGGCAACATCGGATAGGCGTCGGTATGCCCTTCAACGCGGACAAAAAATTGGGCTTCAATATCCACCGCTTGCAAATGGCGTAGCCAGCGCTGGTAATACTCCGGCGCCTGCGGCAAGTTCAAGCTCTCAATCAATTTAGCCATCTGCAATAGATAAGGCGTTAATTCTGGATTAATCGCCACTTGCGCCGATTCAAACAGATTCTGCGCCCCTAAAATATTCGGGTCTAAGCTTAAACGCACCCCTTTGTTGAGTGTATTTTCAACTTGCAACCACACCATGCCACGCTCTTGTTTATAATTTTCAGCACGCTGGTAGAGATCATTAACAACATTTTGATATGCCCGTTTGGGAGGGACGCTTTCCAATTCAATCACACTGAGAATAAACAGAAAAATCGCCAATAACGAGGTGAACAGTCCGATATACACCAACAACCATGTTGGCGCAGCGGCGACCGGATTGCCTTTAAAAAGCAGAGAACCGCCTTTGGAGTACTTGCTTAAGCTGAGCATACTTCGACCTCCTAGCGCAGACGCTGGTTAAACAAGCTCGCCAAGACGCTGCCGAGTTTTCTCATGCACAAATGACATCAACTGCTCTTTAATTAACAGCGCCGGTTCATTCCCTTTAATCGCAACCACCGCATGGATAATCATCTCGTTTCTCAGCAAATCCTGCTCGCTCAACACCTTCAGTTTTCCGGCAATCGGTAGAAACAGCATATTCGCCAACAAGACACCATAGAAGGTCGTCACCAACGCCAAACCCATACCATGCAATAAGCCGGATAGCATATCGTTCGTTGGCGATGTGGCCAGTGAGTTCAAATCGACATTCACTTCGGTGGTCATCATGATAATCAACCCCATTACCGTGCCCATCATGCCGAAAGCCGGTGAATAAGAGGCCATATTGATAAACACTTCTTGCGAGTTGAGTTCTTGTAGACGAGTTGTCATCAAACGGGTTTGCAAAGCTTCACGCAATTTGTCTTTGTCTTGATAAAGCAACATCTCATTCAAAGCGGTACGCAGGAATTTATCATCCACATTGTCCAGATGATTTTCGATGGCCAAAACCCCTTTACGCTTACCGAGCATCGCCAAATCAAAAATTTCATTAATCAAATCTTCATCAGAGCGGGGTTCTCTGGCAAAAATTTTATAAACGCCGGGGAAAATCGACCAGACTTGGTTGAGGGGATAGTTAATCAATACCGCAGCTAAGGTTCCTCCAAGCACCAATAACAGTGCTTGCCAGTTAAAGAAGGCGTGAATAAATTGTTGCTGATCGTAATCGAACACACTCAGTGCAAGCAGCACTATGGCAAATGCAATCCCTAGAAAACTGGCAAGCCGACTCATGTCGAATTCCTCTTAATTAATGAAAAAGCCAAACGACTTTATTCGTGGCCCCCCGGCTGCGCGTCTAACGACTCGGCAATCGAAGGAGCGGAAAAATGTTGTTGATACCATTCTGCGGTGAGTTGATTAATTTCTGCCGTACTTAAGGCGCTAACATCATCAATGCGTTTAATGTACAAATCCACCGTGCCTGGGCGTTTCATAAAACTGTTTTTTGGCCAAAAATGACCACCGTTATGCGCAACAAGATAAACCGGAACTTGAGCCTGCTTAGCCAACATGGCTGCGCCAATATTAATTTTGCCCAACTCGTTCGGCGGCATCCGCGTCCCTTCTGGAAAAATCACCACCCAAATACCGTCATCCAGACGCGCTTGCCCCTCTTGCAAAATCTGCTTTAAAGCTTTTCGTCCGGCACCGCGGTCAATCGCAATCGGGTGAAGTAATCTCATCCCCCAACCGAAGAAAGGAATCCGCAATAACTCTTCCTTCAAAACAAATGCTTGCCGTGGAAAAATACGTTGCAACTGCAAGGTTTCCCAAGCCGATTCATGTCTAGCAAGGATTAGACCAGCTTTTTCTGGCTGAATCAGCTCTGCGCCGTGAACACGCACTTTAATACCGCAGGTTAGACGTAACCACCACAAACAAAACGTCGCCCATTGGGTCATTACGCGGTAACGCGCTTTATGTGAAAACGGCAGAGTTAATTGACCTAACACAGATATCACAACCAGCGAGATTGTCTGCCCTAAAGCGAACAACAGCGAACGTAAAATTAAAATCGGATTCATCTTTTCTCCTTTAATAAATGCTGCACAACAGACGCTAAATCATCGTATAACGGAATATTCGCCAATAGCGGATGTTGCGAGGCTAAGGTGCGCTCGCCTTTACCGGTTTTGACTAAATAGGGTTGCATTTGCATCGCCATAGCAGCTTGCATATCGGCCAAAGTGTCACCCACCATCGGCGCACCTTGCAGAGAGATGTTCAACGCTTGTTCAATCGCTTGGAACATCCCCACTGCTGGCTTGCGTGCCGGAGAGTTATCCTCGCCCAAATAGGGCGAATAGCTAATCCAATCAATCCTATAAGGCGCCAGTAAAGTATGCATTTTTTGATGCATGGCACTCAAGGTTGCGCGGTCATAATAACCGCGTTTTATTCCCGACTGATTGGTGGCAATCGCCACTCGCCAGCCATCGGCCTTGAGTTGTTGAATCGCTTCAATACTACCATCAAGTGGCCGCCACTCTTCGGCAGACTTAATAAAGGCATCGGAATCTTGGTTAATCACGCCATCGCGATCTAAAACAATGATCTTGGAAGGGCTTAGCTGCATTTTTATTTCCTGTGTCCGCTCGCCATACAAAAAAGCACGAAGTCGAAGCCCGTCTTAGAACTTCAAATCTTCGTGCTTTGAGGCTTAACGCAATAATTTATAAACGTGAAATATCGGCAATATCAGTAAACAACTGATAAATCTGATGCAACAGTGCTAAACGGTTATTTCGCACGGCTTCATCGTCAGCCATGACCATCACGCCCTCAAAGAAGGCATCCACTTCGGCGCGAATCGTTGCCAATTGTTGCAAGGCAGCAATGTAATCTTTGTCGGCAATCAAATCGCTCACTTGTTCACGTAATTCGTCCAACTTGGCAAACAAGGCACTTTCGGCAGCGTTTTCAAACAGAGAGGTATCCACTGTTTCAGCAATTTCAGCGTCCACTTTCTTCAGTAGATTTGCGATACGCTTATTGGCCGCGCTCAAGCTTTCCGCGCCGTCAATTTGCGCGAACGCCTTAACCGCTTCGATACGCTTAGCAAAATCCAATGGATGACTTGGCGCACAAGAACGTACCGCCTCAAACTGCTCTGCCGAAACGCCTTGGTCGGCAAAATAGGCTTTTAGACGACTGATCACAAAATCGTGAATATCCGCAACTAGCTTATCGTTACACGTCACCTGCGGATGCAAATCCAATGCGAAACGAATCATCAACTCAAGGTCTAAATCCAGCTCTTTTTCGATGATGATACGCAACATCCCCAATGCAGAACGGCGCAGTGCGAACGGATCTTTATCACCGCTTGGTACCTGTCCAATGCCATAAATACCGGTAATCGTATCCAGCTTATCGGCAATCGCCAATGCCTGTGCTACCGCAGAACTTGGCAGCTCATCACCGGCAAAACGCGGCTGATATTGTGCATCCAACGCATCTGCAACTTGCTGATCTTCTTTCTGTTGCATCGCATAGTAGCGACCCATAATGCCTTGCAGTTCAGGAAATTCCCCAACCATTTCCGACATTAAATCGCATTTTGATAGACGCGCGGCGCGCTCCAACATTGCTGGCTCCGCCCCCAAGGATCTTCCGACCTTCACGGCCAAGGTTTCTAAACGCTGCACCTTGTCAAATAAGGTGCCTAATTGCTGTTGGAACACCACCGTTTTTAAGCGCGGCAAGAAATCATCTAACGGCTGCTTACGATCTTGATCCCAGAAAAATTTAGCGTCCGACAAGCGCGGACGAATCACGCGTTCATTACCCGATTTTACCGAAGCCGGATTCGAGCTTTCGATATTCGAGATGGTAATAAACTTGGCCATCAACTTGCCATCGGCATCCAGCATATGGAAATATTTTTGATGGCCTTTCATCGCCGAAATCAGTGCTTCTGACGGCACGCTTAGGAAAATTTCATCAAAATCACCAACAATCGCTTGCGGCCATTCATTTAACGCGGTGACTTCATCCAGCAAGTCTTCATCAATCTGCGCAATACCACCAGCCGCTTGTGCAGCCGCTTGAACTTGACTGCGAATCATCTCCGCACGAACCGCAAAATCCGCTTGCACATAACCTTGTGTGCACAACGTATTGATGTAATCCGCCGGCGTGGCAATGTCAAGCTGCTGCGGTGCATGAAAACGATGACCGCGCGTAGCGCGCCCTGTCTCATGACCAAGTATGGTTGCCGGAACGATATTCTCGTCCATCAGCATGACCGCCCAATGCACCGGACGCACAAACTCTACATCTGAGGCTCCCCAACGCATCCGTTTTGGAATCGGTAATTTCGCCAAGGACTGATTCACAATCTCAGGCAAGAGTTGCGCGGCAGCTTGGCCTTTTTGCTCTTGCATAAAGGCCATCCAAACGCCTTTATCGGTATCTACCTCAATCAACTGCTCGATGCTCGCGCCACAACCACGCGCAAAACCTTGCAGCGCTTTGCTTGGATTGCCATCGGCATCAAATGCCGCTTTTTTGGCAGGACCTTTTTTCTCCACCGTTTGATCTTGCTGTTTGGCTTGCAACGTTTGCACACGTACCGCTAAACGACGTGGCGAAGCATATAAATCCACCTGACCATAGCTTAATTTTGCGTCCTGCAAACCGGCTTCTATCCCATCGGCAAAAGCTTGGCTCAGTTTTTTAAGGGCTTTTGGTGGCAGTTCTTCGGTTCCAATTTCAACTAAAAAATCGACAGTATTGCGCATTATTTTGCCTCCCCTTGCATCGTGCCCTTAACCAGCGGGAACCCTAAAGCTTCACGTCCCTCGTAGTACGCTTCGGCAATCTGACGAGCCATAGTACGCACTCGACCTATAAAACGCGCACGTTCGGTGACTGAAATCGCATGCCGTGCATCAAGCATATTAAACGCGTGCGACGCCTTAAGAACTTGTTCGTAAGCCGGTAAGGGTAATTTATCGGCAACCAACTTAGCGAAGATTTGCTCACACTCATCAAAGGTACGGAACAAAATATCGGTATCCGCTTTTTCAAAGTTATAAGTCGACATTTCCACTTCGTTTTGGTGGAAAACATCACCGTAAGTCACTTTACCGCCCGGACCGTCGACCCAGGTCAGATCGTACACCGAATTAACACCTTGCAGATACATGGCGATACGCTCCAAACCATAAGTGATTTCACCCGTTACCGGACGACACTCCAAGCCACCAACTTGTTGGAAGTAGGTGAACTGGGTCACTTCCATACCGTTCATCCAAACTTCCCAACCTAGACCCCAAGCACCCAGCGTCGGTGATTCCCAGTTGTCTTCGACAAAACGGATATCGTGCTCTAAAGGATCAATCCCCATGCGCTTTAACGACTCTAAATACAACTCTTGGATATTATCCGGCGACGGCTTCAACATCACTTGGAACTGATAATAGTGTTGTAGACGGTTCGGGTTTTCACCATAGCGGCCATCCGTTGGACGACGACAAGGCTGAACATAGGCAGCGCGCCATGGCTCAGGGCCAATGGAACGTAAGAAGGTCGATGGGTGGAACGTGCCCGCCCCCATTTCGTTATCATAGGGTTGCATAACCACACAACCTTGTTCTGCCCAAAAGGCTTGTAGGGTTTGAATCAAACCTTGGAAGGTATTGATATCTGTTGCTGCATTTGCCGACACAGTGAAACCTCTTTAAAATTTTGTATAGAGCGACGCCGGTCGGCGACGAAACAGCACGCACGACCGGTCAGGAATTTTAGAAAATTGGCTGATTATAGCGCATAATTTGCCAAGGTTTAACCATAAGGAAGAAGTCACCCGTGTTAGAAGAAAATGTTCTATTCATTGACGCCAAAGGGCTCAAATGCCCAATGCCTGTCATCAAGCTCCAACAAGCCGTACGCAAGGCACAAGCCGGTGCTCAAATTCAGATCGCTTGTACTGATAAAGGCGCTGAAAACGACATTGGCAGCTGGGCGCGCGTCAACAAACACTCGATTACTGAAATACACCCAACAGATTACGGCCTATTGATTACGCTACGCATAAAAGAAACCGCGGCTTAAGAGATTCTAAATCAGCGCCATTAAGCCGCTTTGCGAGCCGCGATAAACAGTGATTATTTGACTATAGCGGCAGAGTCTACTATGGTTATGTGTTAACTCTTTGTAGCCCATACAACGATACCCAATGTATAGCGGTTGTTTCTGTCAAAAGTAGGGAGATTATGAAAAACTGGCCTATTACTTTACCGGTCGCCGGCTTAGCCATGCTGGGCGGAGCACTCATCGTTGCGCTCAGCGCACTGCCGACAGTTTCCGATGCAAACTTAACCACTGAACCGCAACCGCTTGTTCTGCCGCAGCCGGCCACGCTTGCCAAAATTGCCCCTGCAATGACGCAACAATCGGAGAAAGCCGCACCACAAGCGCAAGAACTCGTGGTGAAAACCGTAAAAATCGAACGCAATGACTCATTGAGTACCGCACTGGATCGTGTTGGCATTGGCGCCAGTACGGTGTATCACATCAGCCAAAGCAAAAATAGCGAATTACTAACTCATCTTAAAGTCGGCGATGAGCTGAAAATTTGGCTCGATCAAGATGGCAACTTGCAAAAAATCGTTTATCCAACATCGCAAACAATCAGTCATGAACTAATTGCCACCGACACTGGCTATCACATTAGTAAACATGAAAAACCGGTTGAAATCCGCACTCGTACTGCCTATGGCGAAATCAAAGGGGCTTTCTACCCTGCGGCTGAACGCGCCGGTTTAAGCGCCAAAAGCATTATGGAACTAGCAGACTTACTGGCTTGGGATGTCGATTTTGCACGCGAATTGCAAGACGGCGACTACTTCAAAGTCATCTATGAAGCGCGCTACCTAGACGGTGAGTACATCGGTGATGGCGACATACTGGCCGCTCAAGTCAGTACCGATGGCGGCAAACAGATTCACAACGGTTTTATTATGCGCGACGGAGCCAAAGTCATCGGCTTTTATGATGAAAACGGCAATAACCTGAAAAAAGCGTTTTTAAAAGCCCCAATGGACACCGTACGCGTTACTTCGCGCTTTAACCCCAAACGCTTGCACCCCATTTTTGGCACTAAACGTCCGCATCGCGGTGTCGACTATGGCGCAAAAACCGGCACACCAATACGCGTTACCGGTAACGGTAAAATCGTACATCGTGGCTGGATGGGCGGCTACGGCAATGTCATCAAGGTTCGTCACACCAACGGCTACGAGACCCTATACGCGCACATGTCAAAATACGGCAAGTACAAACAAGGGCAATCGGTTAAACAAGGCGAAATTATTGGCTATGTCGGTAGCACCGGCAATTCGACTGGACCACATCTGCATTACGAGTTCCGAATCAATGGCGAACACGTTGATCCGTTAAAAATTAAATTTCCGGCCGCTGGCCCCATTGCCGTGAAATATCGCAAAGAGTTTACCCAACGCAGTAACTTTTTATTATCTCAGCTAAACCGCTTGGACCAGAGCACGCAGTTGGCCTATAACTTTGAGTAAAACAGCACTCTATATCGGTCTCATGTCCGGCACCAGTGTGGATGCAATTGATGCCGCACTGGTCGCCATTAGCGGCAAACAAATCAAACTGCAACACTTTACCAGCACAACGCTGGAAGCCTCGCTGAAAGAAAAATTACTCAACTTCAATCAACAACCTCAAATTGCCTTACTGGATTTTTGCCAGCTACATAGCCAACTGGGGCAAGCCTTTGCCGCCAGTGTCAAACAACTGCTGACCGAGACCCAACTAAGTGGCGCACAAATTACAGCTATCGGCAGCCACGGCCAAACGATTTTTCACGCACCTGAAGTCAGCATGAGCTTGCAGATTGGCCATCCAGCACTTATCGCCAAGCAAACCGGCATCCTGACCGTGGGTGATTTCCGGATAGACGATATGGCACTCGGTGGACAAGGCGCACCCTTTGCGCCGGTATTTCATCAAATGCTGTTTGCACAACACGACAAAGCCATCGTGGTAAATATCGGAGGCATTGCCAATATCAGCATCATCGCCCCTCCTGAGAGCGAGGAAAAAAACATTGGCTGGGATTGCGGCCCCGGAAACGGCTTAATGGACGAAGCCACTCAACGTTTTTTAGGACAACCTTTTGATGAAGACGGCAACTTAGCGCGCCAAGGGCAAATTCAACACGCCCTGTTAACCCGTTTACGCCAAGACGACTATTTTTCTAAAGCCGCACCGAAAAGCTCAGGAAGAGACTATTTCAATTGGCCGTGGCTAAATAAGGCCCTATCAAGCAGCGTCATTGAAGATTTGCCGATTGAAGATTTGCTCGCCACCCTGAGCGAATTGACGGCGATCTGTATCGCCACTGACATCCGCAAAGCCACTGCCAAAGATTCAAGCAACCGCTCGGTTTGGATTTGTGGCGGCGGTGCACTGAACGAGTATTTAATTCAGCGCATTCAAACGTATCTACCTAACTACCAAGTGCAATCCTCGCAAGCGGCCGGACATCACCCATCTACGATTGAAGCGATGCTGTTCGCTTGGCTGGCACATCAACGCCTTAATGATCAACCCATCGCGCTGAGCGCCGTTACCGGAGCAACGCGCGATGCCGTTCTTGGCGGTATCTGGCACCCTTAAGACTTATCGATTTTTTGCTCGCGCTTACCTTCACGAAACGCATTTACGGTTGAGCGCAAAGCCAGCTCCGCGGGATAAGGGTGGATAATTTTTTGCGTTGCTAAATACTCACAACCGTAACGATGAATCCACCCCTCCAATAACTTCATCAAACTCACCAAAGGCACGATACCTTGCTGAAACTCACTAAGCGTTTGCTGATAAAAGGCCTTTTCCGGCGCGCTTAAATCCTCTTTAAAATACGCATACATATGCTCAATGGTGTTAATCATCTTACCGCGAGTGGTTTTGGTGCCGATAGCAGCCAAAAAAAGCGCTCCATAAGCCTGTAAATTTTCTGCTAAATTTTCTTTGGTGCAGGCCGCAACAATCGGCCCCATTTTACGGTAGAGAGCTTCACTTTTAGAAAGCAGCAAATATTTGTGGTCACGATGAAACGCTTGAAAAGCAGCAACCGTTGGCTTGCTTTCAAAAAATTCACGCCAACGTGCGGCAGAAAAGATATGCAACATAAAGTTTTCACGCAACCAAGCATCTTGCAAACGCCCCTCTTCTTCAATCGCAATATGCGGAAAGTTTTCGCATAAATTTCGAGTAAACAAGCCCATGTCCACAGGGTCTTTGGAACCAAACCATTCACCACTTGGGCGATACACTTTAATGCGTTCCAGGCCACAGCTAGGTGAACGCGATTTAACCACCGCCCCATCCAGATTCTGCTTGTGAAAAAAATGCATTTTCTTATCCGTGTAATCTTGTAAACCGTCCGTATAATCCTGGCCAGACTTGGGGCCAATAACACGCACTTGGCCTTCAACAGCGACCAGTCGCACTGTTTCCCTTGGTGTACCAATCACCGCAGCTTCAGGACAAAAACGCTTAAATTCAACATAATCGGCCAACTTATAACGCACAAAATCATATTGTGCATGGCCTCCGTTATAACGGCATTCCGTACCCAGTAAACAGTCGGAAATCGCAATTCTAGGTTTAGGGAAATGCGGCTTGGCCAGGGATTGTTGGTCTTGAGTTTGCATAAAAATGGTTCCTTAATCGCCTTATTTAATGCCTACGCCGCCATCGACCGGCAGACTGACACCTGTAACATAAGCGTTATTCATTAAAAATTGCACGCTTTGCCAGATCACTTCTGGCCCTGGCTCAAACGGCAATAACTGGCGCGCCAAACGCTTGGCTCGCATGGCGGCAGTGTCCTCAGCATGGAACATCAACAACCCTGGGGCAATATCATTCACTTTACAGTGCGGTGCAAGCTTGGCAGCAAATTGACGCAGTTGATTCTGTAAAGCCGCTTTGGAACTAAGATAGGCAATGTAATCACTGCGATTAAGCTGTGCGCTGGCATCGGAAAAGCCAATCACATCGCTTCCACCCTCACACTTGAATAACAGCGACTGTAAGCCCATCGTTAACTGATAAGGGGCTTTGACGTGCACCGCAAACAATGCATCATAGAGCGTAGGGTCGGCCGCAATCTGCGCATCGGTTACCCAAATGGAAGCGTTATGAATCAAGGCTCGCAAACTAACGACGTCTTGTTGGACTTGATCAATAAACTGCTGCAGCTGGGTCGCATCGTTAAAATCCACTTGATAGGCTTTCGCCCCTTTGGCAACCAAGTCGTTAATTTCTGCGCGGGGTTTGCGGTAGGTAATTAATACCGGATACTTACCCTGCGCTAAAAACGCTTGCGCCAAATGCAATCCGACACGCTGCCCAGCACCGGTGATTAATACCGCTTGTTGAAACTGCGCCACTTCTCCCCCTTTTCTATTCACTTAGTCAATTTAACGAAATACAGAATAAATCCAAATAACTTCAAGCAGAACAATTTGGCTAAACAAAGATAGCTGCATGGCGATACCTCTTTGCACCTCACAAAAATCTGTGAATTTACTCTGCGTCTCTTTAAAAACCTCTTGCGGCTATTGTAAAGAGCGCCGTGACATTAAAAAAGCTATTTGTATAAGTTTTTGATACAGATGTATAATTTTATTATCCAGTCATAATCAGAGTGATAAAGGGGATGTTATGAAAATTGCTATTCTGGGCGGCACTGGCCTTATTGGCAATGCACTGCACACAGCTTTACAGCAAGAACATCAAGTTAGCCAACACGGCCGAGCGGTGTTTGCAAACACCAGCACCCTGCTCTCTGCCATTCAAAATGCTGATTTGGTGGTGCAGCTATCGGGCGCAAATATTGGAGAACGCTGGCGCAAAGGCTATAAAAAAATTCTTTGGGACAGTCGCATCAACACCACCCGCCTTCTGGCACAAGTGTTGCCAGAATGCGACAAAGCTCCGCGAATCATTTGCGCGTCCGCGATTGGCTTTTACCCACAAACACAAAATTGCACACAACCTTTCAGCGAACAAGACAAGCAGGCCGGCGATGATTTTCTCGCACAATTATCGGTGGCATGGGAAGCCGAAGCGCACAAACTTACCCATGCCGAGAATTTGGTCATCACACGATTTGGCGTCGTACTCTCGCCCGAAGGCGGGGCTTTAGCCAAGATGTTACCACCGTTTAAACTCGGTTTGGGCGGACCGATTGCCGGAGGCACGCAATGTTTTAGTTGGATTGATATTGACGATTTATGTGCGGCAATGCAATTTATTATTGCGCGTCCAGAACTAAACGGTACTTTTAACCTAACCGCGCCGAACCCTATAACGCAAAAACAGTTTGCTCAAACACTAGGTAAAACCCTAAAACGTCCAGCATTTTTACCTTTACCAGAGTGGCAACTCAAACTCATGTTTGGGGAAGGCGCGCAAGTATTAACTCACAGCGCCAGTGTCTTTCCGCAACGCTTGATTGATTTGGGATTTCATTTTCACTATCCCGATGCCGCATCCAGTTTGCAACATCTGCTACACAAATAATCCTGTAATAATAAGGCGTTAAGCACAAATCATTTGATATAAATAGGCTATAATTACAGGCTTAAATTTTTTCAGAGTCCTTACAAGAGTATCGGTTATCAAGATGAAAATTCGGTCTTATGACGTAGTTATCGTGGGCGGCGGCATTTCTGGCTGCGCCCTAACCTACATGCTGTCGCGTTACACTGACGTAAAATCGGTGGCAATGTTAGAAAAATACGGCAGCCTTGCGCCGCTCAACTCCAGCGCGCGTGCAAACAGCCAGACTTTGCATTGTGGCGATATTGAAACGAACTACACTTTGGCCAAAGCAAAACTCGTCAAGCAGCAAGCCAATATGATTGTGCATTTTGCCAAACAAGTCGAGAAAAACGATTTCCTGTATAAGTTCCCTAAAATGATTATGGCGGTCGGCGACGAAGAGTGCGAACGCTTGGAAAAACGTCACATCGAATTTGCCAACGACTTTCCTTATATGGAACTTTGGGATGCCGACAAAATCGCTGAAATCGAACCGGCAGTGACCATGAAAGATGGCAAACGTCGTCCAGAAAAAATTCTCGCCTCTGGCTGTACGGACGAATATTCTGCGGTTAATTACGGCAACATGTCCAAAGCCCTCATCAGTGAAGCACGTAAGAGCAACACCGACATTCAAGTTTCGCTCAGTACCGAAGTCGAAAAAATTCGCAAATACGAAGACGGCTATGAAGTGAACACTTCACAAGGCACTTTTTACGCCAAATTCGTGGTCGTATCAGCCGGTGCGCACAGCTTGCTGTTGGCCAATCAAGTTGGGCATGGTTTAGATATGTCGATTCTGCCGATGGCTGGTAGCTTCTACTACGTCCCCAAAATCCTTAATGGTAAAGTCTACACGATGCAAAACGATAAACTGCCGTTTGCCGCACTGCATGGCGATCCAGACCTTGTCGAATTGAGTAAAACCCGTCTTGGGCCAACGGCTTTAGTACTGCCCAAACTAGAACGCTATACTGGCGGCACTTACCTTGACTTTTGGAAATCGCTCAAACTGGATCGCAAAGTGATTCGCGTTTTCTGGGATTTAATGAAAGACAGCACCATCCGCAATTACATCCTGCGTAATTTTATGTTTGAAGTACCTTGGGTACGCAAGCGCCTGTTCGCCAAGGACGCGCAGAAAATCATTCCGGACATCAAGCCGCAAGATCTTGAATACGCTAAAGAGATTGGCGGCTTACGTCCGCAAGTCATCGACAAAACAACCATGCAGCTTAAACTGGGTGAAGCGAGTATTGTTCCAGAAAATGACAATTTGATTTTCAATATGACACCATCACCAGGAGCAACCACCTGTTTGGGCAACGCTTACCGCGATGCAAAAATCATCTGCGAACGTCTTAGCATCGACATCCACCAGCAAAAAATTGTGGACGAATTGCTGGGCGGCGTAGACATTCCAAAGTAAAGCTATGACGCTGCCGGTCTATCTGATTACCGGACTGCTCGGCAGCGGCAAAAGCACCTGTTTACACCATCTGATTCAACAAAAACCCACCAATCAAAATTGGGCCGTTTTAATTAACGAATTTGGCGAAATTGATATTGACGGGGCCGCGCTGGCGTCTCAACATCCGAATCTCACCATTGAAAACGTCAGCGGCGGTTGCATCTGCTGTTCAGCGCAATTCAGTCTTAGCCAGGCGCTAGGCCGTTTAATTCAACAACCCAACCTAGATGCGCTGCTTATCGAACCCACTGGGCTAGGACATCCTGCCAAAATCATCGACACTTTAAAACAATTTCCACAACTGCAACTCGCCAAGATCATTTGCTTGATTACACCACAGCAACTCACCGCCGAACGCTGGCAAAAATCACAAGTGATGCGGGATTTAGTCCATCTTGCCGACTTAATATTACTTAATAAAATGGATCTCAGCCAAACCGATGAGCTGGTCGCAAGCGAAGCAATTTTATCCAGCCTCTATCCGCCCAAAGCACAGCAACGCAGCCAACAAGGGCAAGTAAATTGGACGCAATTAAGCACACCAAAAGAGCCGAAGCCAAGTGCAATCTTTCGCTTACAAATGAACAAGACATTTTCACTGCAAAACAAGCCCGCACACGCCGCCATAACAGACACATGGCACAGCAACTTACCGAACTGCCTAAACGCAACACTACAAAGCAATCCGCAAGATGACACCGTCTTAGCGATTGGTTGGCAGCTTAGTCCACAAATTCTATTTAACCGCAGCGCTCTAAAACAGTGGTTTGCCGAATTTAGTCCCTATTTTGTGCGCGCCAAAGGGTTACTGCGCACCGGCAAAGAATGGCAGTTACTCAATTACAGCGATAGCGGTTTACAACTCAACGACATCGCTTGGCGACAAGACAGTCGCTTAGAGTGCCTATTCACACCAAGCGCGAAAATTGATAGAAGCCTCATCAAAAACATGGAAACTCAACTACTTAGCGTCATTAGCCATCGCTAATACTTGCTAAATAAAAGAGCATACTTTTAAATATTTGTTAAAATCGCTAGTCATTTTTTCAACACGAGACGTGTCACCAATTGCTCTTGATTGGCTTTTGCAACGGGACCGTCCATAACAGCCGAAGGAAATTGCATGACTAAGCACATGCCCGATATCGCGTGTCAGCCGCACCAAACACCACAAGGTACCCTTAACTGGGTCGGAATGAGCGGCATTGAACTGCCTGTTTTGGTTCAACAAGGAACAAACGCAGCTGACAGCGTGCGAATGTCCTCACTTGCCCAAGCCTACGTCAATTTAGAAGACCCTTTAAGCAAAGGGATTCATATGTCACGTCTGTATCTGATTCTCGATCAGATGTCGACTGAAAAACCGCTTTCACCGAACCAAGTCAAAGCCATTCTTGAAAAATTCATTACATCGCACACCGGACTCAGCTCAAATGCATTTGTTGAATTTAAGTTTGACTACTATGAACGCCGATCATCGCTAAAAAGCGATAACAGTGGCTGGAAACACTATCCTTGCACGGTACGTGGCGAAATGCGCAGCGGACAGTTTGATTGCGAAATCTCAATTGAAATCCCTTACTCATCAACTTGTCCTTGCTCTGCCGCACTCTCGCGTCAATTGATTCAAGAAGCGTTTGAGCGAGATTTTGATGGCAAAGCGGTTAACTACAATGATGTCATGGCATGGTTAGGTACACCGGAAGGCATCTGTGCCACACCGCACAGCCAGCGTTCTTATGCACAAGTTAAAGTAAAAGTCACGCAAAACGATAGTTTGGTGATTTCCAACCTTATCAATGACATCGAAGCCGCACTGCAAACGCCGGTACAAGCAGCCGTTAAACGCGAGGATGAACAAGAATTTGCGCGCCTCAATGCCGCCAACCTAATGTTCTGCGAAGATGCCAGCCGCCGTCTGCAAGCGGCTCTCAGCGCTCAAGATGCTCACTATCTTGATTTCTGGGTACGCGTCAACCACCTAGAAAGCTTGCATCCACACGATGCCGTCGCAATTGTCACCAAAGGCATCAACGGTGGCTACAGCGATGAACCGAACCTAATGGATCCGATGAAATAAATAGACCGATTCACCAACAAAAAAGCACCCGCATCTTAGATACGGGTGCTTTTTTATTTAATGGCCACGCTTAAATTTCTGCACGAGAAAACACTGATATTTAGCCAGTCATAAAGTGCTCAAACCCCTCAGCATGGACAGACGTCATCGCTTGCGGTGCGCTCTGTTTTTGAGCATAAATCTCTTCAAAAAATTGATTGTAAGAAGTCGACTCCTCCAAAATTTCACAACAAAAACGCACAGCACCTGTAATCTCTTGCACGACATTACAGACTTTGAAATCGACGGAAAATGCAGGATGATTTATATTCTGCAAAACCAGATTAAATTCAAATTGATTGATACCTTCTTCTAAAATCGACTTTCGCAGCCTAGGTTCACAACGAAAAGCAAAACCTTTCGGAGAAATATTAACCATCCATATATTGGCAATTTTGCTACCCAGATTCATCACTGCAGGCAATTCCACATTTAATCGAAAATCTGCACGTTTATGCACATCCAAAAAATAACTCTTGGCGACCATCTTGCCCCACAAAGCGAGTTCTTGATCCACTTGTTCTCTCGTCTGCATACAAACTCCTTCAAGCGCTTTTTCTATCATTTCAATCTAATTCGCACTGGCTAACATCACTGGCAAGCGCTCATCTCTATTTATTTTGGCAATTAACTTAGAAAATTCAGTTGTTTTTGACTTGAAAATCGGCTTTCCACCTTCAATCGTGGCGATGGGGAGCGGTTTAAAAAAATCGGTAATTGAACCCAAACCATCAAGATGAAAAAATGCCATACGCTCAAAGTGGGGTTGGGTCACCTCATAAATATCGCCACCCAAATCTAAGTTCCACAAATAGCCTTCAGCAACCACCACGGTTGACAAATGCGCAACGGCGTTCTTTTTCCAATAGGCGAGAGCAGTTTTAAATCCTAATTGTTTCATCAGAACATACTTGGTGACCGCAAACTCTTCACAATCCCCTTTGCCTTGTGCCAAAAATTGCGTTATCGAACTCCAAAACTCTTGTTTACCGTATTGCTCTTGATCAGAAACAAACTCCGCACTTTGATTAACCTGGGCATTCACAAAGCGAATCTGTTCAATCATCTCAAACTGTTTTGCTTGCTGCTTGATCTGATTCAGCTTGTTCTCAGCAAGGCTTGCTTGCGCAGTGAAAGAAATCATCATCAACTTGATGAAAATAATAAGTGGCGTCCAATAATTGTGTCTTTGCATAACCCACCCCGGACTTAAGCAGCCATTGTTTGACTCAGGTAACTAAGCAAGCTTTTCTTAGAAGCGCCGTTAATGCGATTCTCAACCTTAGCAAGAAGCACGCTCCAATTTCTATCAGATTCGACAATACGGCAGCAATACTTAAAACCTGAAGCCACTTCAAGGCGCTGTCTGACTTCAACCTTACAAGCAATCAACTCAATACCATATTCATTCAATTCAGAAAGCTCTAGGTGCATCAAGGTATTGATATTGAGCTTGTTTTCAGTTGTAAAGCAGATGCCTTCAACCGAAATATTATTCACCAGCATTCTAAGTAATAGGTTTTCACAAATAATGTGACCTTGAGTAGCGAATTTAAGTCTCTCGTGATCTCTTAGATTAGCGTTCATAACCTTCTCCTCAGCACATGCCTACTGTGTAGATATACTCTGTTTAAAAACATTCTATGTAAATATATTTTACAAGTAAACAATTCCCTTACCAATTACAGGAAAATGACAAAATAATTTCAATTCTTTACAGAAAGACGCCAAATCCATACTTACATTTACTTAAAAATCTTGCTTTATGAGCATATTTTTCAATCCAGGTTGGACGAACATAAACGTTAATCACGTCATGTTCACCAGCACACAACACCAAATATTCACAGAGAATGCACCAAACTGATCTTGCTACGACCCAATAAAGCAAAACGATCGGGCCTCTTTGCACACTACATAACCCATAATTTATTGGATTTTTTATACAGCTTTGTTAGGCTTTATCTCCATGACTGTTTTGGTTGGTTGCAAAACACTTAAGATCTAACCCTACCGTTTTTAGCGATAAAGGGAATGAAGACACCGTGAACTATCCTCAACAGCCTGTATCTTTTCTTAACCAAGGATGACCCTATGAACTTGATCACAAAAATTCCGTTAATGACGTTTTCCGCTCTTTTTTTGAGCTTGATGCTATCAACTCAAGCCAAAGCCCTCGGAGGGATTGATACACTTTCGGATAAAAATGAAAAAGAAATGGTGGTGCGCATGGCTGAAATCTTAGAGATTTCCAAAGACCAGTCTTACGAGATTTTTAAAAACTTTATTCAAAACTACTTGGACTTTGAAGACTGGTCCGCTTATTGGTCAAAAAACGATACCCTTGATAACTCGAAGGTTGTTAATTCAATAGATAAATTTCTCTTTTTAACCATTCTCAACGACAATCGTGTCATTAATCTAAGCCTATTTAAATTTAGTAAAGAAAAACAAGTGACACTGCAAATCGTAGAATCGTTACCGCGTCAAAAGTCTTCTGGCTTGGAAAAATACGAAGAACTTAAAGCAGACAAAAAATTTGAAATGGAAGATGAGAATAGCAAATTTGCCTACTTTACTGAAAAAGGCATGGCAAGCAAGGTTAACATCTCAATACGTGACACCTCGAGTTTGATTCAATTTGTTGACTTACGGTCATTCAATTTAAATTAAACACTCACCGCATCTGATTAGAAACCCGTGCATACGGGTTTTTTATTGGATACCTAAGCTTATCCAGCGTCTTTGCTGTCAATATCGAAATTTACCTTTGGTTATTGGCATGACCTATGCTTTAAGTTTTACACATAGTTTGTAACACGCACTTAAAGTGAGGAAAGCAAAATGAATCGTTTAAAATTAATTAAAGAGGTTTATGATGCTCGCGAGCGCAAAGCCCTAAAAAATCAAAGTAAGTAAATTTTAGTGTGACGTAAAGATGGGAAAAATTTATCTATAAGTTACAAATAAAAAACGCCACGACGATTCGTGGCGTTTTTTATCGGTCAACGGTCAAGCTCATCCATCCTAAGCAAGTTAAGGCTCATTTTGCAGAGCTTGCTCCATTTTTTTACGTTCAGCAATCCACGCTTTTTGGTCAAAATCGACATTCATACAGTCATAACAGTGCTCTTTAAAGATTCCAATTTTGGCCAACAACCAGTGTAATTGGCACCCCAAACAGAAGCCAAATATCGCTTCCAGCCACATCAATGTAAAGCAGATGCCGACCAGTATCGGAATAAAATCAGGCATATAGTTCGAATCGGTTGGCAAAAGTTCGCTTGCGAAAAGTGCATTAATAAAACGCGCCACCATGTCCGGATTAAAGAAAATAAGACACAAGCTGATTAAGGTTACGCCTATTAGCCAAGCGAATTTTTTCGGCTTATGCGGCTCCCATTTTGGGCGTGTATTACGCGTTAAAAAGGTCGCTAAATGAATGGTTGGTGACAAATACGAGGTGCGGACAAACAACCCGGCAATCATCTCAAACAGCCCATACAACAGAACAAGACTAGGAATGGTGTAGTCGAACAGCGTACGCGAAGCTTGCACGTTATAAATGGCATGCCAATCCTGTGTCATATCAAAGGTTTCTTCAACAAAGGTATTGGGCAGCACTGTCCAAGTTGGGGCCAGTACCGTTGTAAACAACACCACTACCATATAAATTGGAATCAGTAACATCAATCCGGCGCGCAACTGCACCGCATGTTTATTGATAAAAACGACTTCTTCGGTTTTATCTCGGAACCAGAGGTTTTTTAGGTGATACCGCAGCATACTTTTGTATCCTTATCATAGGTAATCGAGGTGCATTTCATTAAGGCCTCCTAGAATAAGAACTGTAGTCACAATTATCAATCTTTCTACCCCTGAATTTATTTTGCACCTATAAAAAAGTATTATCAAACGCTGATTTTTATAAGCAAAAGAGGCTAAGTATCAACCCGAAAAGAGAACCGAGCAGGAGCAGCGTCATGGTTAGAACACCTTAACTTCGATCTAAACGATCTTGATGCATCTCTTCATAAACATCAAAAATGGTAATCGCCATCGCAGCGATAACCGGTCCGAAAAACAGGCCTATCACGCCAAAATGAATCAAACCAGCAAAAGTAGATAGGACAGTAATCAAGGTATGATTCGCCACCGCCAGCTGCTCCTCGCCGCCCCCCATTATTTTGGTCAAACGGTTAATTAACACCGGACGAACAATATTATCAATCACAAAACCGGTAATCACTACCCCCCAAAAAACCACAATGCCCGCGCTGATATAGTCGCCTTGCACAGCCATATAAACCACCAGTGGAATCCACACCAAAGCCGCACCAACAATCGGGATAAATGAAGTGACGGCAACCGCCATACCGATAAACATTCCCGGCAAACCCAGCAACCAAGCAAGGATTGCAAAGCTCACCCCTTGCAACACTGCAATGCCTAATACACTCAGCGTCAAGACACTCGACAAGCTAGAAAAACGGCTCATTATCATGCTGTCAAAGCGGTTTTCCAACGGTGACAGTACTTTTAAGTGACAAGCAATTGCGTGACCGTCCCGATAAAAAAAGAACAGCGCAAACACCGATAACCCTAGGAACGTCACAAAGGATGAGGTGGTGCCTAAGACCCCTTCCAATAAAAATACCGTGGTCTTCTGCACAAAACTTAAAATCTTTTGTGAATGCTCACGCAACTGCTCCAAAAGCTGTACTTGCGTGCTTTCACTAATCGGCAAATAAGCCACCATCGAACTGTTTAAACGCGTAATCGATTCGGCATCTTGCTGCCCCACCCACGCCTGAGCATGGCTATACAATTGGCCAACCTGCAGACTGATTTCCACCAACAAATAGGTTACTGGTGCAATCACCCCTATAAAAATTAACGCACTCATAACCCCCGCCGCCGTGCTTGGCGAATAGGCGAATTTTTTCTGCAAACGCTGAAAATAGGGGTAACTTGCGGTGGCGATAATCATCGCAAAAAATAGCGCCTCCAAAAACGGATTAAACAGCCAAATTAAGCCGCCAATTGCCAGCAGCAACAAGATGATTAAAAACCCTTCTTCGTAAGATTGACTCTCTCGCATTATTTACCTCAAAACTGCGCTAAAATACTGTCCACAAGATTACGCAAAAAACCTTAATAAATCCAATCAAAATACCGCCGGTTAAAGGATTGTATGAACACCGATATCGAAGAAGTGGTTATCCGCCCAGAAGGGTCGTTACAAATTCTCTCTTACCAAGAAGCCAGCCAGCTTTGTGATGTCACTCAGCAAGGCCTGAATGAATTGCTCCGCCAATGCGCGCTAGCGGTATTGAATACGGGTTCCAACGAAGACAATGGTTTGGCACTGTTGAATAAGTTTTCGAAATTTGAAATTACCGTCAGCGTCAAAGGACGCGGTGTGCAGCTGATTATTAGAAACGCGCCGCGCCATGCTTTTGTCGACAACGAACTGATTGTCGGTTTAAAAGAGCACCTATTTGCGGTGATTCGCGATCTGCTGTATGCGCGCAATGATGTCCTAAATAGCGGGCATTTTGATTTACAACGCAGTCACGGCATTACCAATGCAATTTTCCACATTGCTCGCAATGCTGGCTTAGTCAAAGCCAACACCATTCCAAATATCGTTGTTTGCTGGGGCGGACACTCAATTAACGAAGACGAATATCAGTACAGCAAACACCTAGGGTATGAATTAGGCTTGCGCAATCTTGACATCTGCACCGGCTGCGGCCCAGGCGTAATGAAAGGCCCGATGAAAGGTGCGCTGCTTGGCCACGGCAAACAGCGTTACAAAAATGGCCGCTATATCGGCGTGACCGAACCTGGGATTATCGCCGCCGAAGCGCCAAACGCTTTTGTTACCGAACTCTGTATCATGCCGGATATTGAAAAACGGCTAGAAGCCTTTGTGCGTCTTGGCCATGCCATCATCATTTTTCCAGGCGGCGCAGGCACCATGGAAGAACTTTTGTACCTGCTCAGTATTCTGCTGCATCCAGACAACAACAATATCCCATTACCGGTGATTTTAACTGGCAATGCCGCAAGCCGTGATTACTTTGATGCGATTATCGACTTTGTCAGTGATGCCTTAGGTGCACAAGCTTGCGAGCTCCTTGAGGTGATTATCGACCATCCACGAGACGTCGCCACCAAAATGAAACTGGCGATGGAGGCGGTACGCCAAGACCGTAAAGCCTCCAGTGATGCGTATTACTATAACTGGCGCTTAAAACTGGAACTTGACCAGCAACTGCCGTTCATTCCTAACCATGAAAATATGCATAACCTGAACCTACATAAAAACCAACCCGTACATCAACTCGCCAGCCAACTGCGTAAAGCTTTCTCGGGGATTGTTGCCGGTAACGTCAAGGCAGATGGTATTCGTGAAATTGAAAAGCACGGACCTTTCAAAATTGTTGGCGATCCCGTCATCATGCAAGCCATGGATAAACTGTTGCAGAAGTTCGTTGCTCAAAAACGCATGAAACTCGACGCCAGCGACTACAACCCTTGTTATACAATAGAGCACCCTACAAACCCGCTTTAACCACCCTCTTGCTTAACCGGATTATCGCTTGATGACATTTGACGAATTTGATTTAGATTCCCCCCTCCTCGAAGGGATTGCCAAAATGGGTTACCACAAGCCCACCCCTGTTCAGCAAGAAGCGATTCCCGCCATGCTGGAGCGCGCGGATGTACTGGTCGGTGCCGCCACCGGAACCGGCAAAACAGCCGCGTTCGTATTGCCTGCGTTACAGTATCTACTGGATGAGCCGCGCCCAACTCGCCACCCGCGCATCTTGATACTTGCTCCAACTCGCGAACTGGCTTTTCAAATTCACAAGACTGTTAAACAACTCAGCCATAACTGCGATTTTCCTACCGCAGTCATAACCGGTGGCTTCAACCAAGCAACGCAAGCGCAAACGCTCCGCAAACCAACCGATATTATCGTTGCCACGCCAGGGCGTTTGGCAAAAATGATGGAAGAAGATCAAGTCAATCTTTCGTATATCGAACTACTGGTATTGGATGAAGCTGACCGCATGCTGGATATGGGGCAAGGCCCAACGGTTCGCACGTTGCTGGAAGCGATTCCTGACGAGTTCCAAGCCGCGCTCTTTTCAGCCACCCTTGCTGGCGCAGGAGTGCGTAAATTCGCCGAAGATATTTTGGACGAGCCGCAAGAGATTCAGATTGATGCGCCGAACACCAAATCCGAACAGATTCAACAGGTCACCTATTTAGCCAATGACAAAGAGCATAAAAATGCGCTCTTAACCAATATCTTGCAAGATGCCAGTTGCCAAAGCGCGATTGTGTTCTGCAACAAAAAAGAGCGTGCCATCGCGTTAAGCGAATACCTGCAATCGCAAAATATTAGCGCACAGGTTCTGCATGGCGATTTTATCCAAGCAGTACGCATGGAAAAGATGCACAAGTTCAAAAGCGGCAAAATCAAAGTACTGGTGGCAACCGATATTGCCGCGCGCGGCTTAGACATGCTCAACATCACGCATGTTATCAACTACGACCTACCTTACCGCGGCGACATTTATATTCACCGGATTGGTCGAACAGGACGCGCACAACAAGTTGGGATTGCGATTAACTTAGTCGAACGCCATGATATGAAAGCGCTGGAACGAATTGAATACCATCTGCAACAAACGATCCCGCATGGCAAAATCGCTGGCCTAGAAGCCAATTTTTCGATTAAATCCGCCATTAAAGCGCAAGCCAAAGCCAAGAAAAAGAAACCAAAGAAAAACGCAAAAAAGAAACGTTAATCTAGTGACGAACAAGGTTCGGTTGAGCACTCACCGAACCCCACGGCTTTAAAACCATTTACGCCATTTAAAAATCACTAATTGCACAACAATCAAGCCAACCACAATCCATACAAAATAGCGGAACGCCTGCGGATTTTCTGCGCCGGGAATCCCGCCTACATTCACCCCTAGCAACCCAGTCAAAAAGCCCAGTGGCAAAAACACGGCGGTAATAATCGACAACAGATACATACGACTATTAAGTTGTTCGCTCAAGCGATTTTGCAACTCTTCTTGAGCCACCACAGCGCGCTCGCGCAAAGCTTCTAAATCCTCTAGCTCTTTGGTGATGCGATCAACAACTTCACGCAAAGCAATGCGCTCTTGCTGATTCATCCAAGCCAGTTTTTCCATAGAAAAACGCATTAAGGCCTCTTTTTGCGGTGTCATATAACGACGTAGACTAATCACTTGACGTCGCAACTGACTCAACTCAGTTCGTAACTTAGCACTGCTTTCCTCAATGACCTGCTCTTCCAGAAGCGCCATCTGATCCTCATAATCATTGACAATATCACTGATATGCTCAATCAGCTTGTCCGCCATTTCGATCATCAATTGGCCCAAATTCAACGCACCGCGCTGACGTTCCAACATTTCCACCAACTCATTAATCGATGAAAGATCGCGCTTCAAGGTGGTGATAAGTCGATGTTCATCGTGCCATAAGCGTACCGCAACCATGTCATCGGGCTCTTCATTTGGGTTTAAATTCACCCCTCGCCAAGCCATTAAACTGCCATCATCCAACTGACTAAAACGCGGCCGTGATTCGCTGCTCAATAAGGTTTCCGCCACCGCCAAATTCAAGCCGGCATCATTAAACAACCACTCTTTGGTTTGGTAGACACTGTAATCAAAATGCAACCACAACTCCCCTTTATCGGGAGTCCAGCGATTCACCTGCTGCCAAGTTAGACGCTTACCACCGCCTTGCCCATCTAACAAAAAAGCAAAAATTAACCCTTCTTGCATAAAAGTCTCCGTCCCAAAATAGCCATCAAAAACCTGTCGGTTGCATTTTGTCTATAGCGTCAAAATCGGCCATGATTTTATATCATCCTGTATTGTAACGACCACCCTACAGCTTTTCCGCTTTACCTTTGCCATCAGTTGACGCTCAAGTGCCATCTGGTGATGACGCTTGTAACGCCACTCTACAATTTTACGGCATAAAAAAACCTCGGTAGCCGGACAGCTTAACCGAGGTCATTAAAGAAACAACTGTTTAGTGACTTAAAACCATAATTTACGAGTCTAAACACCTTCAGACATCGCATTTACCGCTTTTAAGCTTCAATAATCTCAAAGTCGTGACTCATTTGTGCGCTTTTTTCCAACATTTTGGAGACTGAGCAGTATTTCTCTGCCGACAGGTCTACCGCACGTTGTACTTTTTTCGCGTTCAAAGCCGTACCAATGACTTTAAAATGGACATGAATTTTAGTGAAGACCTTGGGAATCTCATCGGCACGTTCGGATTGAATTTCAATCTGTACGTCATGCACGTTTTGATCCATTTTCTGTAGCATCATCACCACATCAATGCCGGTACAACCGCCTAAACCCATCAGCACCATTTCCATTGGGCGCGGCCCAGTGTTTGCGCCGCCGACGTCCGGTGCCGCATCCATACGTACTTGATGCCCAGTGCTGGCGATGGCATCAAATGCCATACCACTTCCTGTCCACTTAACAACTGTTGTCATTGCCAATCCTCTGATTTATACGCGATTATAAAGCTTCGGTTTCCGGATCAAAAATGTCTTCGACCACAACAACTTTCGGCTTAGGATAGTAGTTAAATTCGGTCGCCGACGCGATGGTGTAAGCGCCCATCTGTTTACCGATTAGAATGTCGCCGACTTCTAATTCAGGTAATTCAATGTCTTCTGCTACCACGTCAATTGAGTCACAGGTCGGTCCAGCAAGAACGCTTGGGTAGAACTCGCCCATCGGATCAATCTGTTTTAATGGTGCAATTGGGTATTTGGCATGGTCGAACATCTGTCCGCTGAAACCGCCGTATACACCATCGTCAAGGTAGTACCACATACGCGCTCCGCGCTTGGCTTTGCCAACCACCGAAACGACTTCAATCATCGACGGCGCAGAGATAAAACGTCCAGGCTCGGCAAAAATTTCAACACCTTCTGGCAACTCTGCAAGCGCCTCCATTACCGGTACACAGAACTCAGCGATTGGCGTGACTTCTTCTTGATAAGAAACCGGGAAACTACCGCCAATATCGAGGAACTTCCACTTCACGTTGTGCATCACTTTCATTGCCGCAATACTTGAACGAATCGCATTAACCTGCATCATTGGCGACAGCGACTGTGAACCAACGTGGAAAGAAAGCCCAACTACATCTACGCCGTTGCTTTGCGCCATTTCAACCAATACCGGAAGCTCTTCTAACGTACAACCAAATTTACGCGACAGATCGACGACCGCTTGTTTTGAACGGAAACTCACACGGATAATCAGTTCCACCTGACCGGCGTATTTGTAGAACTTTTTCATCTCTTCAAAGTTATCGACCACAAAACGCTTACAACCAAAATCCAACGCTCGTTGAATTTCTTTGTCTTTTTTAATCGGGTGCGTATGAATACACTGATCGCCGGTAATACCAAGAGATTCGACTAATTCGACTTCGCCGATGGTCGCTAGGTCAAAGTGACAACCCAAGGTTTTCAAGCGCTTGATTAACTCAGGGTGAGACAGCGATTTTAGTGCATAAAATAACTTTACGCCCGGTAGCGCAGCTTGCAGAGATTTGTATTGGTAATCAATCTCTTCAAGGTCAAGCACCATAAATGGGGTTTCGTATTTTTCGACCAGCTCTTGCAAGCTCGCACGGTCAAATTGTTCTAAGACGTCCGGGTGCGTCTCTTCGGCAAATTGTTCGACAATAGATTGTTCAACCATTTTTTACAGCATCCAAAATGTATTGCGGCAGAGCGAAGCTGCCTTTGTGCAATGAGGGTGTATAAAAACGCGTTTGCAGCTGTGTAGCGGCATAACGCGATTCCAATGTTTCCACGTCTACGTTCTTTAACTCTAGATTATCAGTCGCCCACGCAAAGGTCATAATACCACCAACATAGGTAGGCACAGCACCGGTGTAGAAAGACGCTTCTTTAAATAAAGGCGCTAAACGTTTTGCAGTCGTGACTACTTCGCTAGTTTGTAAAAAACTAACGCCATTTTGGGCTACAAACACACCGCCTTCTGCCAGACAATTTTGAATGCCTTGGTAGAATCGCGAGGTAAATAGCACCTCTCCCGGACCCATTGGATCGGTTGAATCAGATATAATTACGTCAAATTTTTCCGTACAACGGTTCACAAATTCAACGCCATCATCAATCACAATATTGGCTTTGGGATTGTTATAGGCACCAGCCGAATGGTTCGGCAGATATTCGATGCACATATCAATCACTTGCTGGTCAATCTCAACTTGAGTGACCGATTCGACATTGTGATGTTTTAAGACTTCGCGCAAAATACCGCCGTCACCGCCGCCGATAATTAACACTTTTTTCGCGTTACCATGCGCCAACATCGGCACATGCACCATCATCTCATGATAAACAAACTCATCTTTTTCGGTGGTTTGGATCACGCCATCCAGCGCCATCACCGTTCCCCATTTGGCATTGTTAAAAATGACCAGATGTTGATGCCCCGTATTCACTTCAAACAGCACTTCGTCGATAACGAAGTTTTGTCCCCATGCTGGGTAAAGCGTTTCCAGATAAGTTTGCTTGCTCATGAGTTTATCCTTTTTTCTCGCGGTATTTATGAATTTTCGTTTTCAACTTCACCACGAAGTAGGGTATCCACTTTAACCTCGCTCGGGGTAAAAGCTTCGCGCAAAACTTCAATCGCTTTTTCTGGCTCAGAGTCGCCGCACATAAACACATCAAATGCCGCATAGTTTCGCTCTGGCCACGAATGCACAGAAATATGCGATTCTGCTAACACCGCCACACCAGAAATACCGCCATTTGGCGTAAAGTGATGCAAATGGATATGCAGTAACGTGGCATTGGCACGTTTCACGCCTTCGCGTAACGCTTGCTCCATCAATTGCAAATCATCAAGCTTAGAAGCGCCCCAAAAATCGGCAATTAAATGCGTTCCGGCAAACACTTTACCATCACGACTAATAAAATGGTCTAAGGTTGCATCTTCAACGGCTTGGTTATGCGTTGGCCAGCTATCATCAATAAGGGTTGTTTTCTCAACCACTTCAAAATGGTCGTTACTTGTGACCAAGACATTTTCTGAATGTGACATTCTAGGAATACCTTTAAAAAACATCCGCCGAAAGATATGTTACGGATGAATGATTAATTATTAGTCCGGACAACAAAGGTTAGTTGCCTGAACCCCAGCCACGGCGCCGCGCGCTTAATTTACGCAAGCATTTTACGTGAGGTGTTAACCATTTTTCTGTCTGTTGCCTTCAACTCGCATGCTAAAAATCCGCACTATCGGGTGGAGTCAAACACGAAGGTTTCTGTGTGAAAAAGGAAGAAACGTATTATTCGTTTTTTTTTACAAAAAGCAAGAAAAAATATCACCCTTCTCTGCGGGTGATTCTTTGGGCTATGTCATTGAGATTACTAACAATAATGCGCTTTAACGCTTTTTAAGACAATCCAAAAATTTTCATTGCCAAGCGATTCTTTCGGGCGGATAATTCGCCAACTTTTTTGCCGTGCACAAACGGCCTATTGCGAGAGCTGTTGGAATGACCTTAAACCCGGATGCGTTAGAACACCTATTAGACAATTTGGTGGAAAAAGGTTGGTACGAATGGCCACAAGCAATCTCATCCAGCCTCTGCCTTGCGTTACTCAATGAAGTCATGCTGGCTGAAGAAAACGGTAAACTGAAAAAAGCCGGCATTGGACGCGGTGACGAACAACAATTAAACCGCGATATTCGCCGCGATCAAATTCGCTGGTTAAACGGCGAAAGTGCCGCGCAAGCCGAATTTTTCTGCATTATGGCTGCACTGCAACAGGAAATTAACCGCGCTTTATTTATGGGGCTGTTTGAATACGAAGCACATTATGCACTCTATCAACCGGGTGATTTTTACAAAAAGCATCTGGACAGTTTTCAAGGACAAGCCAATCGCATGGTCAGCACCGTGCTCTACCTCAATCCCGATTGGCAAGCCGAAAACGGCGGCGAACTGGTTATTTACGCCAAAGATGGACAAACCATCGAAGCAACCATCATTCCCAGCATTGGCAAATTGGCCATTTTCTTAAGCGAAGAAATTCCGCACGAAGTCCTGCCAACGCAACTGCCACGCGCCAGTATCGCCGGCTGGTTCCGCTGCAACAGCTCAACCGCCAATCTTGTGAATCCGGCACGCTGACTAAACACAATAAAAAAAGCCGGAATTTTTTCCGGCTTCTTGCTCGCATCTAAAACTCGCTTATTTAAACAGTTCCGCCAATTTCTCACCTGGATTGTCGGCACGCATAAAGGCTTCGCCAACAAGGAAAGTATTGACGTGATGTTCGCGCATTTTAGCAACGTCTTCCGGCCCTAAAATCCCGCTTTCGGTAATGACGATACGATCATCCGGAATCTTATCCAGCATTTTAAGGGTGGTTTCCAGCGTCACATCAAAAGTGTGCAGGTCACGGTTATTAATGCCGATCATCGGCAGAGGCAAACGCAAAGCACGATCGAGCTCTTCTTCGTTATGGACTTCAATCAACACATCCATACCCAACTGCAACGCAGTTTGCGTTAGCTCAAACATCTGCGCATCGCCAATGGCTGCCGCAATCAACAAAATGCAATCTGCTCCAATAACGCGCGCTTCGTAAACTTGGTAATCATCGACGATAAAATCTTTACGGATAATCGGCAGATCCACCGCTGCACGCACCTGCTGCAGATACTCGTTCGAGCCTTGGAAGAAATCCTTATCGGTCAACACTGACAAACACGCCGCGCCATGTTCTTGATAGCTTTTAGCAATCTCGACCGGATCGAAGTTTTCACGCAAAACGCCTTTCGATGGCGACGCTTTTTTAATCTCCGCAATCACCGCCGACTGACCCGCATCCAACTTCGCCTGCAAGGCATCAGCAAAACCTTTAGTCGGCGTGGTGCTCATCATCAACGCCTTCTGCTTCATTTCACGCAGAGGAACCTTGTCACAACCTTCCTGAATCTCTTCCAGCTTGCGCAAAATAATCTTCTTTAAAATTGTCGGCGTATTCAGCATCACAAAACCCTTTTTTAAATTTGCGCGTAGTTTAGCATTTTTTAATTGATGCACGAAGAATGGCTACAAATTCTAACAACGAGATAGAAAATAAAACATATCATTTCTATGGATTATTATTTCTCCATTTATCTAAGAAAGTTGATTTCCACTCTTCCGCTTCAAGCTGCCATGTACCGTATTTTGGCTGGCAATGAAAAACATCTATTCCATCCTTCATCCATTGCGCGTAAAAACTAAAGACTTCTTCATCACTCATTCCTGCTCTTGTCACATTCTTGTATGAATTACAACCCATGTAAATTTCTTTAATTGACGATTTAGGGATATCCAAGCAATACAAAGGTCTTCCTGAAACTTGGATCTGCTGCCAGTTTCCAGCTGAATTTTCAAAAAAACCTTCTCCGTGATACTTAGACAAATGATTATTTACTTTAATGTTTTTGACAACCCTTACTTCTTCCTCGTAAGACCATTCCAAAGACTTATACAAAAAGGCCGTTTTAAACAACTCAAAGTTACTTTGATAAAAAGTGGAAATATCTGAGCCTATCTTTAAAAGCTGGAGCAGATAACTTTTTTGTAGGCTTGGTTGCTGTGTAAATGATCTCGCCATACTTTGCGGGAATTAAATTCATATCTTCACAATTTAAGCCCGCTTCATCAATATCAATTCCAACCACCATTCCTCTATGAGAATCACCATAATGCGACCACATCAAAGCATTCAAAGGTTGTCTTGTTAAAGATAAAATCGCGTACGCTCCATTACAACGATTTCGAAATGCCCCCTCGGAAATGTTATTCATTTTTGGATTAGTTTCAAAATTCAGGTTTACTGCCCTTAATTCAAATGGATCATTAAAGTGCTCTGCTGTCGTAAAACCAATACGACCATTTTCAATTAATTTTTTTCCTGAATTAAACGATAAGTACTTATAAAGAATCACGGAGCATTTATCCCAGTCAACATCGAAAATTTCGTTTCAATTTCTTTAATCTCCGATTGAGTCAGGGATGTTAGTACGCTATTTTCAATTCGGCTTTTATCTATGGAACGGGCTTGTTCTAACACCGCATAGGAAGTTTTGAGCAGACGCTCTCGTGGGGCAATGGCGACGCGTAGTGATTTGAGTTCCGGCCAATATTGCGTGCTAAGAGGAATCACAAAAATCATCGGCAACCCAGCTTCAATTAATGCCGTTTGGGTTAACACAATCACCGGACGGATTTTGCCGATTTCTGCGCCTTGATTAGGGTTGAGTCTGGCTAAAACAATATTGCCACGCGCCAAACTCATTTCCACCAACCTGTTTCCAGTTCTTGAACAGAGTGTGCATTCAAATCCACATCAGTCACCGATAATTCCTGATTTAACTCTGCTACCCCTTTGGCTATTTCAGGATGGCTTTGCATCGCCTGAGCTGCCGCAACCATCTCTTGTAAAGCCAGCTCTTGCTGTGTCTGTTTAACATATACTTCCAAAGCCGTACGCGCAAAATCCGACAGCGACATATGCTGAACAGATGCCAAATCACGAATCTGCTGATCCAATTTATCGGGTAAACGTAAAGTCAAAGCACTCATAACTCTCTCCTAAAAACACTATAATACAAAGTGTATCACAAATGTATTACAACATTAGATTAGTCAGAATTTCAATTTTTTAGCAATACAGAGAGCGTGTGATTGAATGAATAAGCCCCTTAAAATCTGTTGAAATATCGGGATTATCCAGCACTGTTTGCCAAAATTTAATGGCGACTGCTTGCGCGTTGGCTTGTGCACTCTCGGACACGGGAATAAAACGCGGCATGGTCATTTCGGGATTCATCAGTTCGCCCTGTTTTGGCATATAGGCCATCGGCAACATATCGTAGATAGGCGTTGCTTCACCAATACTCAGCCCTTCCATAAAAAAGGAAAAATTACCAAGATGCATATCTGTATTGGCAATCAAAAGTCCAAAGGCATAGGCGATTTCAACTTGTTCAAAACTCTGCAGGGTAATTCGTTTTTGCTTCAATAATTCCTGTGCTATTTCCACCCAGTTGCTATTTTTACCGACATATTCGGCATCTAAGGCGCGTAGCGAAACCATGCCTCGACGACCATGCTCGCCAATTCGATCAAAGCGTTCAATTTCTAAATACAGTCGATCGCTGCTTAGCAAATGCGACTTTGCCGCAGCAATACCCGCTTTTCGCAAACTCTCAAGCGCAAGATGTTCACAGATCATTAAATTCCGATGGCGTTGTGCCACCGGATTGTTTTCACTTAACAAAGGCGAATATTTCACAATCAAATGCTGATTGCCGTTGTAAGCGGTGAACTTCGGCTGCTCTCCTGCAACCGAGGAGCCATAGATTTGCGGCGCAGCTTTAATCTGCGCCGTGATTTGAGAATAACCATCACGGCTGACCGCCTCGAACTGAGCAGCCGAGGCTTGTTCCGCCATGGAATTACCAAGAACCTGATTACCAGCAAGGTCAAAACCGTAATGCGTCAGATAATGCACAATCTGCGCATAACTCCAATTCTCGCTTCTGGAAGTTAATACAGTGTCAGTTTGAACGATTTTTTTAAGGGTGATAGCGCCCAAAAAACCGGAAGGTAGAGTGTCGTAAAAATAAAAAGGCAGGTTTTCATAAGCTTGGTAGCCATCGTTACCAACCAAAACCGTTGCCTCATCTGGGCGCTCATAAAGCGTACCTAACAGTAGCATCTGACCTTTTGAATCAACTTGATAGAGCGGCAAACCATCCGTTTTAGCTAACAGAGCAAAAACGGTGGATCGACCTCCGCCCAGTTTGAGTACCGGCAAGGTTTTTAACACTCGGCTTACCGTAGGCTGACTGATGTCGGTGCGCTTGGCAATGTCACGCGAGCTCAGCATCTCATAACGTAACGCATCGAGTATCGTCTGTTTGTTGTCAGCCATCTGTCACTACCACGCTTAAATGAATCATTTGTTGAATAGTTTAATGAATCAAATAAAGAAATCAACAAGCTATTTAAAACAACGACTTAAGCTAAAATTTACTTTATGAATGAATCAAATAACAAAAAAATTGAATCAATTAGCTTTGGTTTTTTGTTCCGGCACGCGCCAGAGAAAGAACAGCAGAATTGCGGCGATAACGATAAGCATCAGTTGCAGCCAGTGACGCTCGTAGAGGATAGCGATGGAGATTGAGAACATCACGACAATGATCCAAGTGGCGCGAATTTTGGTGACGCGCAGCATGGTTCGCTCGCTTTCCCAGCGTCGTAGATCGGCACCGATAAAACGGTTATTCAACAGAGCTTGATGAAAACGCGGCGAGCTTTTGGCAAAGCAACCGGCAGCCAGTATCATAAATGGCGTAGTCGGCAGAAGCGGCAAGAAGATGCCGATAAACCCCAAGCTAAAAGCCAAGCTACCCGCAATAAAACACAACTGTTTTTTCATTTGAAAAATCAAGTAAATGGAAGGGGCTCTCACACCGGAGCATGAGAATCAGGTTCTACCAACTTACGATTGGTGCGTAAAAGACTGAGTTTTATCAATAAAAGCATCCAGTTTAGCCATTGCAGCCCCCTTAGCAATCACGGTACGCGCCAGCTCGACCCCGGCAGCATAGCTATCAGTAATCCCAGCAACGTAAATGGATGCCCCTGCATTCAAACAGATAATATCTCGCGCAGCCCCATCCGCATTCGCAAATGCCGCGCGAATGATGTTCAAACTCTCTTGTGCGGATTCGACAGATAAATCGGATAAATCCGCATGGTCCATGTCATACTCAGACGGATCAATTTGCCACTGAGTGACCTGCCCGTCTTTTAGCTCGGCCACAAAGGTTTTGCTGGCAACGGAAATCTCATCCAAACCGTCTTCGGCAGCGACAATCATCACGTGCTGCGAGCCAAGATTCTTCAGGACTTCGGCGAACACCGGAGCCAAGGCTTTATTGAACACACCGATAACCTGAGCAGGCGCGCCGGCCGGATTGGTCAGCGGCCCAAGCATATTAAAAATAGTACGCACGCCCATCTCTTTACGCGCACGAATCACGTGTTTCATCGCACTATGATGCGCCGGCGCAAACATAAAACCGATGTTCAGTTGATTCACGCACTCGGCGACTTGTTCTGGCGTAATGCTTAAATCAACCCCGGCCGCTTCTAAAACATCGGCGCTGCCGGATTTACTGGAAATCGAACGGTTACCGTGTTTAGCTACCGTTGCACCTGCAGCGGAAACCACGAATGCAGAAGCCGTAGAAATATTAAATGTATTAGCGCCGTCGCCGCCGGTACCACAAGTATCCACTAGATGGGTTTTATCTTTAACATCCACAGCAGCTGCCAAACTCCGCATCACTTCGACGGCAGCGGTGATTTCATCAATGGTTTCGCCTTTCGCACGCAAGGCCGCTAAAATCGCACCGATTTGCGCGTCAGTCGCCGCACCGGTCATCATCTGCTGCATGACCCATTTCATTTCAGGATGCGTCAAATCTTGCTGGTTCAGCAATTTCTCTAAAGCCAGTTTCAGTTCCATAGCAAGCTCCTTACTTAGCGTGTTGCGCTAAAAAATTGCGCAACATCTGATGGCCTTGTTCGGTCAGAATGGATTCTGGATGGAATTGCACCCCTTCAATCGCAAACTCTTTATGGCGCACGCCCATAATCTCATCCAAATTGCCGTCGGCGTCCTGTGTCCATGCGGTGATTTCCAAACAGTCCGGCATGCTGGCTTGCTCAATCACCAAAGAATGGTAACGAGTCACTTCGACTGGGTTCGGCAAATCGGCAAACATCCCGATATTTTGATGGAATACCGGCGAGGTTTTACCATGCATCACCTGCTTGGCACGCACAATCTTACCGCCAAAGGCTTGACCAATCGACTGATGCCCCAAGCAAACTCCCATAATTGGAATTTTGCCCGCAAAATGGTTAATCGCGGCAACCGAAATTCCTGCTTCCGTCGGGGTACATGGGCCCGGCGAAATCACCAAATAATCGGGACTCAGGGTTTTAATGGTTTCCAAATCAATCTGGTCGTTGCGATAAACAGCCACATCTTGCCCCAGCTCGCCAAAATACTGGACTAGGTTGTAGGTGAAAGAATCATAATTATCAATCATTAATAACATTGTTGTACTCTCTTACTTGCTGCTTTTGGCGGCATCGACTTGCAAACCTTCGGTGACAAACTGTGCGGCACGAAAAATAGCACGCGCTTTGTTCATGGTTTCATCCCATTCCGACTGGGGCACCGAATCGGCCACGACTCCGGCACCGGCTTGCACAAATAATTTATTCTCTTGAATCACCGCTGTACGAATCGCGATGGCAGTGTCCATATTGCCGTTCCAACCAAGGTAGCCAACCGCGCCGCCATAGATACCGCGTTTTACCGGCTCTAATTCGTCAATGATTTCCATTGCCCGAATTTTCGGTGCACCAGATAAAGTGCCGGCTGGGAAGGTGGCGCGCAACACATCCATGGCACTCATGCCGTCTTTTATCTTGCCATCCACATTAGACACAATGTGCATCACATGCGAATAGCGCTCAACCAGCATTTTCTCGGTCAACTCAACCTGACCGATTTGAGCAATGCGCCCGACATCATTACGCCCTAAATCAATCAGCATCAAATGTTCCGCCAACTCTTTCGGGTCATTCAGTAAATCTTGCTCTAAAGCCAAATCTTGTTCTTCAGTAAGACCACGACGGCGTGTGCCAGCAATTGGACGCACTGTGACCGTATCGTCCTGCAGGCGCACCAGAATCTCTGGAGAAGATCCAACAATATGCGTATCCGCTAAATCCAAATAGAACATATAGGGCGATGGATTCAAGTGACGTAAAGCACGGTATAAATCCATCGGGCTTTCGTGAAACTCAACCGACATCTGTTGCGAAATGACCACTTGCATGGCATCACCTGCTAAGACATATTGCTGAATCTTACTGACCGCATCTTTAAAAGCCTGTTCTCCAAAACTGGATTGAAAATCAGCTTCAAAAATCGGCTGATGACTGGCAACGTCTTTTGGCATCGGCATTGGTTGATTCAGTTTTTGCACCAGTTCATCAACACGCGCTTGCGCGTTCTGCAGACCGTTTTGTGCCGTTAAATCGGCGTGCACAATCACATGCACTTGACCACTTAAGTTGTCAAACACCACCAATTCTTCAGACACCAATAACTGAATATCCGGTGCACCGATATCATCCCTTTCCGGCGTACTCAGTGCCAAACGCGGCTCAACATAACGAATCGTGTCATAACCAAAATAGCCAACCAAACCACCGCTAAACGCTGGCATTCCGGATGTTTCAAACACCTTAAACTGGTTCTGAAACGCTTCAATCCACGCCAGGGGATCTTTGCTAGTCTGTTGCTGAATCAGCTCGCCATTCGAGTATTCAAAAATTTGCTGACCGCGTACCTCGATACGGCGCGCGCAAGGCAGGCCAATAATCGAGTAACGGCCCCATTTCTCGCCACCGTGAACAGATTCAAATAGATAAGAATAAGCGCCTTGAGCCAACTTATGGTAAACGCTGAGTGGCGTGTCGTAATCGGCCAACACGGTACGCATCACCGGCGCACGATTGAAGCCTTGCTGTTGATATTGGTGAAATTCTGTTGCTGTCATAACTCTTTGCCTAAATAAACATTCTTAATTTAAGGTGCGATTAACGCTGACGCCATTGCCAGAGTTGAAACTGCCACCATCGCCAAATGCCCAAAATCGAGCACCAAAAGGGCTTGGTAAGCTGTTGTAAAAGTCGCCATAAAAAAAGCAGTCCATTGGGCATAATCAAGTCCTTTATTTTGCCTCTAAATAGTTAGGCAGTTCGGCAAATGAATCCATAATAACATCCGGATGGTAATCGCGAATATCTTCACCATGGTTATAACCATATGTCATACAGAAAATATGGAAGCCAGCGGCACGCGCAGCTTTAACATCGGACTTGGAATCACCAATCATCAACGCGTTTTCCGCAGACACACCAAGTAAATCCGCGGCGTGTAGCAACGGCATTGGATGCGGCTTTTTCTCGGCACAGGTATCACCGGACACCACCACTTCAAAATACTCTAACAGTCCTTTGTCTTTTAACAATGGTAACGTGAAAGCTTCGGCTTTATTGGTGACGCACGCAACGCGATAGCCCTGCGCCTTCATCCATTCGATACCTTCAACCACACCATCGTAAACGCAACTGCGCTTGGATGTATTCTCTTGGTAAAGCGCCAAGAAAATCGGATAGGCTTTGTCCATCAATGCTTGCTCCGGCATACCATCCACTGCATTAATCAAAGCACGCTCGGTCAAACGCTGCACGCCGTTACCAACCCAGTTTCGCACAGCCGCTTCGCCGCGTACCGGCAAGCCAAGTTGCTTCATCGTTTCGTCCACGCAGTACGCCAAATCTGGCACAGAATCAATCAAGGTTCCATCCAAATCGATCAATACAAAGCTCGGTTTTAATTTTGTTGTCATCGAATTATTCGCTCTATGGTGGCAGCTTGTCGCCAGCCCCTTATAAATACCAAAACGCTGGTAAGTCCCGAAGACTCCACCAGCGTTCCAACTAAACCACTTAAAATACGTTGAGACAGATTACGCTTTCGCTAGCTCGTCACGCATTTGTTTGATAATGGTGTCGTAACGATTTGCATCATTGGCGTTGGCTTTACCAAAAATACCGGAACCAGAAACAAACGTATCACAACCGGCAGCGGCAACTTCACGAATGTTTTCAACTTTAACACCGCCGTCTATTTCAAGACGAATATCACGGCCTGAAGCATCAATCAATTGGCGAGCCGCTTTGAGTTTTTCCAAGGCTTGCGGAATAAAAGATTGACCACCAAAACCTGGGTTAACCGACATGATAAGAATCATGTCGATTTTATCCATAACGTGCTCTAGGTAGTGCAATGGCGTATGCGGGTTAAAAACCAAACCCGCTTTTGCGCCCATGTCTTTAATAACTGCTAAAGAACGGTCGATGTGCTCAGACGCTTCTGGGTGGAAAGTCACGTAATCCGCACCGGCATTAATAAAGTCAGGAATAACGCGATCAACTGGCTTAACCATCAAATGTACGTCAATCGGCGCTTTAACCCCTTCACGATCCATGAATTTTTTCAACGATTCACAAACCAATGGCCCGATGGTCAAGTTTGGTACATAGTGATTATCCATTACATCAAAGTGAACCACGTCAGCACCGGCTGCAATCACATCTTTTACGTCTTTACCCAGTGTTGCAAAATCTGCCGATAGAATCGACGGTGCAATCCAATTTTCTTTTTTAGCCATGAGGTTAAACCCTTTGTAAAAATTGTCGAAAAAATAATGCGTGCATTTTAACAGCATCCTTATAAAATGGGCAAAAAAATGGCGGCGACAATCTTCGGTAATCGCCCTGTAACAAACCTGTGTAAAATTTTCGGCACTGCCATCTTAGTGTCATTTTTCATGCGTAGAATCCAGTGAATAAGCAAAAACTTAAGCACAAAGATTCATAAGGATAGCAAGTCATGGAAGAGAAGCAAATCAACACGCCAATGCAACGTACTCTAAACCGTCCAGAACGCCTGTTAAAACGTGCGATTCGCGGTGTGGTGTTCATTGGTCTCGTTGTGATTGCGATTGCCACCGTCATCGCTGGAATCGAAGAAGTGAGCAAAATGATACAGGCGAAAGTCGTCACTTTGGCGGATTTACTATTGTTATTCCTCTATTTAGAGGTGTTGGCAATGGTGGCGATTTACCTCGACTCTGGTAAACTGCCCATCCGTATGCCTCTGTACATCGCCATCGTGGCTTTGGCGCGCTATATGATTTTGGACATGAAAAGCCTCAATGAATGGCAGATGATTGCCATCGCTGGAACCATTACGTTGATAACGCTATCGATACTGGTTTTGCGTTACTCCAGCGCCCACTACTCCAAAGATTAATCCAGACACGTCTGCCTTGGTGATGATTACCTAGGCAGAAAAGATTTTAGACTCAACTCATCAGGAAGCCTCTATGCAGCCTCTTTATGAATCAAACCTGACCAGCCTACCTCTTATTGGCAAGGGTAAAGTTCGCGATATTTATGACATTGATGACAAGCATATGCTTATCGTCACCACCGATCGAATTTCGGCTTTTGATGCCGTGCTACCAACCCCTATCCCAGGAAAAGGTCGCATTTTGACCGAGACCGCACAATTTTGGATGAATAAAACCACCGCAATTGTTCCCAACCAACTCACCAATGATTTGGCTTTGGCAGATTATCTGACCAGCGACGAATTGGCCCAATTAGACGGGCGCGGCATGATTGTTAAAAAGCTCAAACCTTTACCGGTTGAAGCGATTGTGCGCGGTTATTTAGTCGGTTCAGGCTGGAAAGAGTACAAAAAGAAGCAGAGCGTCTGTGGAATTAAACTGCCAAAAGGTTTAGTGCAAGCGCAGCAACTTCCTGAGCCACTCTTCACCCCTTCAACCAAGGCAGAAGTCGGTGACCATGATGAAAACATCAGCTTTGAACGCCTTTGTGAAATAATGGGCGAAGAAAAATCGCAAAAAGTAAAAGCCATCGCTTTGGCTCTTTATCAATTTGCGGCTGAATTTGCCAAAGAACGCGGCATTATCATCGCCGATACCAAATTTGAATTTGGCGAAGATGAAAACGGCGAAATTTATCTGATTGATGAAGCCCTAACACCAGATAGTTCACGCTTCTGGCCGGCATCAAGTTATGCTGAAGGGTCAAATCCACCAAGTTTCGATAAACAATATATTCGTGACTATTTGGAATCTCTGGATTGGAATAAAAAAAGTGCGACCGCTCCGGAATTACCGGAAGATGTTGTCAAACGTACTTTAGAGAAATACCAAGAAGCGCAAGCGCGCCTCACAGAGAATCCATAATCTCCTGTCCACCTTCTCCTCCAAAAAAAACTGATGAGAATGGCTAAGTTCAGTGGCTGTAAGGCTTAACGATTTCGCAACGCGAATCTTCCAGCCTTACAAGAAGCCCCACACAATACCGCATAAATACCGATTTACACCCCATAAATTGCTGAACTATCGCGGTCTTTACCACCTTATTTGCCTTTCGGAATACGTTTTATGACTGGATTTTTTATTACCGGCACCGACACCGACGTCGGCAAAACCTTTATCGCGGCACGCATCGCACGTAGCCTAATACAGCAAGGTTTTTCCGTGCGTGTACGTAAACCCATCGCTTCTGGCTGCACACGCCAAGCGGATGGCTCACTACTAAGTGACGATGCCCTGCGCTTACAACAAGGCGCCAATAGCAACGAAAACTTACAAGAGATTTGCCCTTATCAATTTGAACCAGCCATTTCTCCACATCTTGCTCTACAGCAAGCAGGGAAATGGGTGACCATCGAACAATTAGCACAATCCTGCCACCCGACCTTGGGAACCCGAGAAGCCCTATTGGTAGAAGGCGCCGGTGGCTGGTTATCTCCTTTAGCCAATGATGGCTTTAACCGCGACCTTGCTGTACAGCTGCGCTTACCAGTTATCCTAGTCATCGCTAATCGCTTAGGCTGCATCAACCATGCACTATTGACCGCGCAAGCAATTCAACAAAGCGGCTTAACCCTGCACTGCGCGGTAGTGAATCAAGTGCATGACAAACAAGATTTTAGCAGCGGTCTCGAAGACTGGATTGAGTGCCCTATCTATCGCCAAGAACACACTACCGACAGCGAAATCATTCCTTTAGCAGACTTCAAACTCTAAGCATTTAAGCAGAGTCGCAAGACTGACTCTAATCGGTCAAACTTTCACTCTTTGCTTACAGTCATCCGACAGGCATGAAATAACTTAATGCAATGAGTCCATCAGAACCAAAAAATCCTAAAAAAACGCATAAAAAAAAAGAAAAATGAGCGCCTTACTAAAAGGTGGATAAGTGGCCACACTTCATCATAATTTTGTGTTAAGAATCCCAATAAATAATCGTTATAAACGCTGAAACCTCGATAAACAAAGGGGCCAAAGTTGCTTTTCGGGTTTGTTCACAGAACTTCACAACCTGTGCATAACTCTGTGTATGAAATTAATAAAAAATCAATTTTGCATGGGATGACAAGCAGTTAGAGAAAGAACTGCAGAAAAGTTATTCAAACTGTGTTTAAAGACCAAGCTATATTACTGATTCGCTTGTACACCAAACCTGAAAACCGGGCAACCACCGAACAATTACTCCGTTTTATCTGCTCCGGCAGAGCCGAATGAAGCCAGTTTCATAAGCAATAGAACCGCTAAGACACCACCAAGAAATGCCAATGTCCATAATGGCCACAACTCCCAGATAACCTGCCACTCCTCAGCAATCACTATATTTTCAGCATGAATCTTTTCAGCCAATACCCAGCTATCCACCTTGCCCAGTAATGCATAAAACACAATCGTAAGCGTCCGGCAATCACCGGTTGCTAGGTTGCCAATTGTGCGGTAGGAGTTGGTCGATTTGACTGGCTTTATGGGTGGGCAAGCGTTCAAGCACGTCTTTGAGATAGGCGTAAGGATCCAGGCCGTTATTCTTGGCCGATTGAATCAAGCTCATAATATTCGCCGCACGTTGACCACTGCGCAGACTGCCGGCAAACAGCCAATTCTTGCGACCTAACGCCCAAGGTCGGATTTGATTTTCCACCCAGTTATTATCGATGGGCAGGCGGCCATCTCCGAGGTATCGGCTTAAGGCATCCCAACGTTTCAGGCTATAGTGAATCACTTTTTCCGTTGCCCCACCTTTGGGCACTTTTTCTCGATGGACCTGCAGCCATTTGAGCAGCAAGTCCATAATCGGTTTGGATTTTTGCTGCCGAATGGTCTGTCGTTCCTCTGGGGCTAAGGGTTGAATCTCTTTTTCAATCGCGTAAAGTTGCCCCATTAGTTCAATGGCTTGAATGGCAATCGTGCTTTTGCCGCTTTCATGCAGTTCCACGAACTTACGACGGGCATGCGCCATGCAACCGACTTCGGTCACGCCTTGTTTAAAACTGGCTTTGTACCCAGGATAGTCATCACACACCAACAATCCTTTCCAATCCTGTAGCACCTCTCGTGCAAACTTGCCGTTTCGTCCTTCACTAAAGTGGTAATACACCGCCTTATGTTGTGCATTGGCTGGATTGGTGTAGGCCCACAGATAGGCTTTATGGGTTTTCTTATTCCCCGGCTTGAGCATGGGCACTGGGGTTTCATCGGCGTGCAAGACCGGTTGCGTCAGCAAAAAGTCTTTGAGTGCTTGAGCCACCGGTTCAAGTTGAACACCACAGACGCCGACCCATTCGGCTAAAGTGGAACTGGGTAATTTAACACCGGCCCGTTCAAAGATCTGAGCTTGACGATACAGCGGTAAGTGATCAGCGTATTTGGCGATGAGCAGATGTGCGAGTAACCCAGAGGTTGGCAGACCTTTGTCAATGATTTGTGGGGGCATCGGTTTTTGAATCAGAGTTTCACAGGCATCGCACGCCCATTTGGAGCGAATATGACGTTCCACTTGAAACGTCCCGGGCAGATAATCCAGCTTCTCACTGACGTCTTCACCAATATGGCGTAATTGACAGCCACATGAACAGGTGGTGGATTCGGGATCATGACGGATGTCAAGACGAGGTAGGTTTTCGGGTAGCGGCTGACGCTTAGGTTTTTTCTTTGGTTGCGCTGTGTCGGTTTTGTCTCTAAGCGCATCCAGTTCCGATTCAATCGCCGCAATGTCGGCATCGGTCACTTCATCCAACAGTGTCATCTGTAAGGCGCTGATCTGTTCACTTTTGTGTGAGAATTTTAAACGTCTGAGATAGGCTAACTCATAGGTGAGTTGATCGATTTTTAGGGTCTTGTGCTGAATCTCTTTGGCATTGGCCGCAATGCGTTGGTCTTTTTCTTGAAGACGAGCTTCTTGAGTCTCGACCTGAATGAATAACTGCGCCGCCAGTGTTCGTAACTGGTCGGCAGAGAGTTGATGGAGGTTTGGCATTGTTTTCATGCCGCGGATTATAAAGACTAACTCAGTGATAAGGAAGTCTCGAGCCGTTGCCAAGGCAAGCCTTGCACCAGAGCCAGACATTGTTCAGGTGAGAGTGTCACGGAATCGCCGCGCCACAGCTCAGCCCAATGGAATTTACCTTGATTCAAACGTCGAGCACACAGCCAGATGCCTAAGCCATCGTGGATCAGTATCTTCATTCGATTGCCACGCTTATTGGCAAACAGATACGCATGATGGGGCTTGGCCTCACCAAACACGGCAATGACACGAGCTAATGCGGTATCGGGTCCTGCACGCATATCCATGGGTTCAGTCGCCAGCCAATAATGATCAATGCGAATCATGACTGCACCGACTTGACAAAGGCGCTTAATTTGGCCAATTCTGTGACAGGCCAGTGCACAGCAATCTTGCCTTGAGGTGCAGGCAGTTCGACCAAGAGCGTTTGAGGCGATGACGGCGGCAGATCGTTCAAGACCAGCGGAATAAATGCCGCTTGGGAAGCATGGCGTTTTTTAAGCTGACGCTTCCAGTTCTGTATTTGATTGGCATTGATGCCGTAGTCTCGAGCCACTTGTGCAATCGAGGTGTTAGGGTCCTCGCAAGCGGTCAAAACCTGCTGTTTGAATTCCCGTGAGTAGCGACGGCGAATCTTTTTGACTGTGGGAAGCGTTGATAGTGTGTCTGTCATAATAAGTGCCCATTTAAAATACGTGGGCACCTAATTATTCACAGATAAGTGTGGTTGGTAAGAGGTGTTTACCGGACGGTTACACACAATCGCCATTAACAATATAATAAATAGACACATCTTTACACCCTCTCAAACCGCTTAAACGGAAAAACATCCGCCAATAAAAAACCCGCCGAAGCGGGTTTTAAAGAATGCCAATCAAATTATTTTTCAGGCATCATTGATGAGTGGTGATGGCTGATCTTCCACTCGCCATTACGGAACTCGTAGACGAAAGTGTAACGCGCAGGAACCACTTGAGGCTTACCGTCTTTAATGACTTTAAACTCATACACACCTGCATCCGTTAACTTATTACAGCCTTGTTTTAGATTACGGGAAATAATCGTACCGTAAGGCTTAGACTCTAAGAAATGGTGAAAATAATCTTCGATTTCTGCATGGTTAACACGTGGCACATTAGAAACCGTTGGCAGTAAAATTGCATCTTCCCAATATAGGCTAGCGACAGCTTTTTGGTCATGTGTTTGCAATGCCATATTCCAACGATCAAACAACTCTTGCGCTACACGCTCTGAAGAGGGTGCACAAACGCAAGATTCGTTTGCGGTTGGCGTATCAATCGGCTTATACATATCTCGCGTGGTCACTGGAGACTCTTGCAAACCACGATTACCTTGGTTACTACCTACACTAACGCGAGGATTAATATCCCATTCAATGCCTACTGTTCCACTGATTGATCGACGATTACTCATAGCATTCCATTCTTATTTAATTGTTTGAACATAGTCCTTGCCATGTTTTTGCAAGAACTCTAAAAACTCATTGGCTAAAACTGAAAGTTCTTTGCCTTTCGGATAAACGATATTCCACTGCTTCTGCAATGGAAAACCTTCAACATCCAGCATCGCAATTGAACCATAAAGATGCTCATCACGCGAGAGTGCGTGACTGGAAACACAAGCAACGCCCAAATCAGCCATAACACAATACTTGATTGACTCGTATGTTTCCATGGTCAGGCGCTCATCAATCTTCAACCCCTGCGCAGCAAATAAAGACTCCACCGCAGAACGGATACCAGAACCTTCTTCACGCATGATAAACGGCTCTTCCGCCAAACGCTTTAAAGTGACTTTTTGGCCAACTAAACTATGTTGCGGATGAGCAATGATCACCAACGGATTGGGAATATAAGGCACAACTTCAAGATCTTGCGAATTACTCGGGACTTGCCCAATGATATACAAATCATCTAAATTTTGTTCTATTCGCTTAAACAGATTTTCGCGATTAGTGACTTTTAGGCTCAGTTCAATGTCTTCGTGCTTCTTACAAAACTCACCCAGTGCTTGCGGCGTAAAATATTTTGCTGTCGTGACAATCGCAATCCGCAAACGTCCACGCTTTAAACCTTTATAGTCATCGAGCATCATCTCTAAATTAGAGAGTCGGTCAATAATATCACGGCAGCTGCTGGCGACTTTTTCGCCAACCTCGGTCAGATAGATATTGCGTCCGACCTGCTCATACAAAGGCATATTAATCGCCTCAGCAAAACTTTTAACCTGTGCCGAAACCGTGGGCTGGGTTAAAAAGAGTTCTTGCGCCGCACGCGTAAAACTCAAATGGCGTGATACCGCGTCAAAAATCTGTATTTGGCGTAATGAAGCATGACGCAGTAGAAAATGGCTATTGGTACTGGCATTCGGTAGTCGACTCATGTCGCTCCTTATATCGGTAACACCCGATACGGGCAATCCATAGATTTTAATGAATATCCCGCCAGTTGCAAATAGAGAATCTCTATTTTCATGCCTTACACCAAAACGATTGCCGATTTTACGCCTTTCATCTTACATCGCATCGGTACAAGCCGGACCATTCGGACCGTTCAAGCGCGTCAAGGCTGCTGACGCAGCACGCGCCGCTTCTTGTACATCGGCCTCTTTCCCTGCCATAATCAAACGCCCATAAGCGCCGACAGCACGCGCTTCAATCAAGGTGATATTTGCCGCTTTCTCCGCTTCGTTCGCCGCATAGATAATATACCCTGCCGGATCCGTTTCCATGATCAACATACATTGCCCAGGAAGAATCATCGATCCCTTTCGATTATCACGGTTAATCAACGTTGCATGATCCGGCGTAATCGAACGGATAACTTCGTGCCACATCAAACGACAAGGGTGGCGTGTACTGTGTTCTGTGTTCATATAACGCAGCATGTGATCACCCGATTCCAATACATCACTCTGTACGCGGTGATGCACAAAAATCGAACCGTAAGATCGTTCAACAATCTGTTGACCAAGGTGGACGTTAGAGGCTTTGAGGGCGATATCCGACAGGCGATGAACCGCCATACCCGGCGCCACTTCAACCCACAAACAACTGTCACCCGGAACAGGAAGGAAACCCATTGAGGCCGTCCCCATATAAGCCGCAAGTTGGGGCTGTAAAGAGTCAATAAAGACCCAGGTACGTAACTCAATCATGCCGAGACAGATTCCAATATAATTAAAAATATTCGCTATCTTAAGGACTTTACTACCCAAAGAGAAATTGATATTTCACGCTGGTTATATAGAAGGGAGTCAATAAGTACTATTTGATTATTGTTCTATAGACTCGTAAGACCATACACCAATAATCACTCAAAAATAACAAAAAAGGATGCCAAGGCATCCTTTCTAATTCTATCGCAAGCGATAAAACTTAATCCGGCCAGACTCGACGTCTTGGGAACGCCTTAATCTTGTCCGCAATGTGTGTCTCTTGCGCATCCGCTTTCACCGCAGGTTTCGCTGCCGCTTTGGCTGGTGCTTTCTTAACCACTGGCTTTTTCGCCGCAGTTGAAACTGACTCCACCGGCGCAGCACTCTCTGCTGGGCTGGCATCTGCCATCACATTTGCTGGAATTTCACCACGATTCTGTTCACTCATTCCGCTGTCTCCTGAGTCACTTTAAGCAGAGCGCCATCAATACCCTGCGCTAACGCAAAATCGATGTCACTCAAACCCGATTGCTCGTGAGCGTAAATAATTACCGAGACATGTTCTCGTCCGAAGCTGAGATTTGGGTGATGCCCGACGGTTTCTGCAACCTCCGCAACTTCATCCAAAAATTCACGCAGGACATCGAAACTCGCGAACTCGTATCGCGCTTCTAAGGTCCCCGCTTTATCTCGTTGCTTCCACTTTGGACTCATACAAAGTTCCATTGTGGTACCGGATTCGCGGCCATGTTTTGGTAGTACTCTTCTAGCCAACCTTGTACTCGAACCAATTGCGTCTGTTCTTCTTCTAAAAGACGAGAGAACAACGCAAAATCATCCGCAGCACCCACATTTTGACTGTACTGTGTTGCTTCACCGTAAAGTTGAATCAACGCCAGTTCTCGCGCTTCACACGTGCGCAGCGCTTCAATAATGTTGTTCGCTGAATTCGCTGGACTGAGAATACTTCCCGCCGGTAAAGCACCTTGGCTTACCATTCGGTCCGTAATCAGATTGGCGTGTTGAAATTCTTCGTTTGCCAAGGTCACAAAACCTTCTGCAAACTGCATTTCGTTGCGGAACTTCGATAAGGAAGCCTGAGCCAGATAATGCTGACCTGCTGAAAACTCCAAGCTCAATGCACGACCCAAGTAACCTAATATTTGCGTATTCGGCGCTTGTGTTTGTGCGCTTTCAAAGCGAGGGTAAGCGGCAGCGCCCGGCAGGACATTGCCTTGCATATTCGGTTGGTAACGCATTCGTGCCTCCTGGTCTCAGTGAGAATTAACCCTTACAGACGTTTCGCTGAACCGGTGTTGCCCATTTCTAAAACAGGCTCCACTTCTTTGTGTGGACGGGCAATGATGTGCGCCGCAACCAGACCGTCACCTACACGCTCACACGCGTCTGCGCCAGCACGTACTGCTGCGTTGACCGCACCGGTTTCACCACGAACCATAATGGTGACATAACCACCACCAACAAATTCACGCGAAACAAGACGGACTTCCGCCGCTTTCGTCATAGCATCAGCTGCTTCGATTGCAGGAACAAGACCACGCGTCTCGATCATACCTAGTGCAATTCCATATTCACTCATGAATAGGCTCCTTAAAATAGGGGGGATTATTGAGCGGTAAGTACCGGTTCAACTTCTTTGTGTGGACGTGCAATGATGTGTGCTGCAACTAGACCGTCACCTACACGCTCACACGCGTCTGCGCCAGCGCGAACGGCTGCGTTTACCGCACCTGTCTCACCACGAACCATAATGGTTACATAACCACCACCAACAAACTCGCGAGAGACTAAACGTACTTCCGCTGCTTTGGTCATCGCATCAGCCGCTTCGATGGCTGGTACTAGACCACGTGTTTCGATCATTCCTAGTGCAATACCGTATTCACTCATGATTTTCTCCTGACTAATAGGGGGTTATAAACTTATGCTTTTTCTGCAGTTAAAACAGGTTCAACTTCTTTGTGTGGACGGGCAATGATGTGCGCCGCAACCAGACCGTCACCAACACGCTCACATGCGTCTGCACCAGCACGTACTGCTGCGTTGACCGCACCTGTCTCACCACGAACCATAATGGTTACATAACCACCACCTACAAATTCACGGCTAACTAGGCGTACTTCTGCCGCTTTAGTCATCGCATCCGCTGCTTCAATCGCTGGAACTAAGCCGCGGGTTTCGATCATGCCTAAAGCAATACCATATTCACTCATCGGTTTCTCCTTTCGAGTTTTTTATTCATTTGTCATCTGGGTTGATGATGTCCTGCCAATTATCAATTATTCCGGACACCGTTAAATCACTTAGTAATCGTTTGTCTCCGGCAGCGTCTCGCGCCGCAGAGTTGGCAATCGTAAATACCCAATCGCCTTCTTTGGTGCCAATCGGGTCCATGCCTACGGCTGTGCCCCCGCCTAGCGTTTTTAATTCTTTGAGCGGCAGATGCCCTAAATCATCTAGTCGACTGGTTAGGGTGATTTGTCGGCCTATTTGATGAATCTGCATCGCTACTTGCTCTCCCAGTCCCATTTGTCGAGGATTCCGACAATGGTCAGGTCGCTTGGGTAGCCTTTGGTTCCGGTCGCATCTCGCGCCGCTGAACTGCCGCAACACAATACGAAGTCGCCTTTTCGACAGCCTACCGGGTCAACCGCAACCATCGGACTGCCACCCGGTTTGTCTTCCACTAACAGCAACGGCATATAGTCCATCATCGCTATTCGATTGGTAGAAACTACCGTGCCGGTAACACGCCAAATTTTCACTTTGCCATCCTTAAATCGGTTAATCGTTATCTAGCCGGAATGCTGGTCGATGACTACTGTAATCGCGCAGAGTACACATCGTGTGCAACATTCCAGTTGCAGATAACTCGGCAAAGCGTTGCTGAACTAAGCCAGCAATCCGCTTTGCCTTGTTCGCAGCGCGGTCTTTTGAACCCGGAACCCGTCCGTCATATTCAAAACCGACAATCAGCGGAATCGGCAACATCTTAGTTAGATTCAGTTTTTTGAAAATTTTGATGCCAACTTTGACATCATCAAGCCCTTCTTCAAGAGTCTCCAAAAAACTGTAATAGGTTAGATTGCGCAACTGCACTTCACTAAACCCATTGCCTATTCCAATAAAGCGTTCCGCGTGACCGATATCACTGTAACAGCCAGATTCATAATGATGCACATAGTCAATCTGTGCCAGATTACGCTCAAGCAACCAAGCAAGTAGCTTACGTAAGTTGGCTGCTTTATCGACGCGCTTTCGAAGATGCGAAACCCGTAGACTGTCAACCAACACCGCACGTGCTTGCTCGGCATCTAAATTCAATGTTTGGTGATACAGCAAATGACTATCAACATAGTCTGCTAAACCAACCTGGCCATATTCATCAGGAATATGCACCCGTAAACTATCATCATCGGTATTAACCCCCAAAAGGGCGATATCGACGGTCGCTCCGCAACCAAAACGATCTTCAATCGCTTGCTTAAAAGCATTTAATTTATCCAAAGCCGCTCGTGCAGCTTTTGTATCGTCACTGCCATGCGCAGCACAGCCTTGATGATGTGGATCGGATTTTGAGAAATGATAGGACGCGATTTTTAAATATCGGGTCGCTTCATTGGCCGCATTAGGCTTAGCTTCTCGAAACCGTAAATGTTCGGTAAAGACCCAATTCCTTACACTTTCGCTGACATCAAACAAGGCACCAGCATGGGCTTTACGACGCACCAAAGAATAGGGCAACCGTAATATATAGCTGACAAAGTGCGCTAAACGACCATCCGCGCATGGCGCGACACCGATCGAATGATATCCCAATGATTGAAATACCTCCGCTACCTCTGCAGTTTGTTGACCTTTAAGCGGGTCTTGCTCGAAAAACTCTTGGCTAAATGCAAGATATTGTTCAAACACGCATTGAGCATAAAGCTTGCTTAGATTCAGGCCGCCGACACTTGCCTCAGCAAGTACCTTATCTGGCAACTTAAATCCAAGTTCAGCTTGTAAAATGGCATTTGCCGAACGTGAAAAATCACCAAGACCTACCATATTTTGCAGACGCGGTAACAACGTTTCAATACGATCGAAACGAGCTTTAGACGTCAACTCATAATCACGTAAGCGCTGATTCTCCACGGTATCGACTAAAGGATGCCCTACTCTAAAAGTAGGGGCAAACAAGTGCGGAACCAAACCATTTTTATAAGGTACAGGCACCACATGTTGTTTTGCAGCCTTACGACGTGCACCCTTAGTAAATACTGCCTTATTCATAGCAACCGATTTTCAGTTAAGCACGAGCCCCACCAGTCAAGGTCACTTTCGCGCCTGTCGAGGTGTTTCCTGCTGAACCAGTTATCACACTTTGCGGAACATCCGGCATTGCTTTTGGTCGAAAACCGTGTGCACCTGCAACTGGCGCTGGAGTACGTCCACCACCGTAAGAAGCATTTCGAGAAGTCGCCGAGTGACCTTCGGTACCCGTGATTTTCGAGCCACGATCCCAACCATCACCGGTAATGCGGGAAGCAGGTTCTGGAGTTTCCTCAACAACCGCAACTGGCACAACGGTAGGCATTCCTACCACCGGTGCTAACATCATTTGCTGTGCACTGACCGGCGCAGCGGGAATGTTCGCGTTGATTAATTGCGGAAAATCAGGTTCACCTGGTTGAGAGGCGGCAACTTGACTACCACATACCGCGGCAGTTTGTGCTGCTCCTTGGTATGGCGTTCCCGAAATTAATTCACATGCCCCCTTTTCTGCACCCGTAAGACCATCAGGTCCTGGTTGAGCGCCGGTCAGAGCTTGCTTTCCCGACATTACCGATCCCATAGTACGGTGCTGAATTTCTGCTTTCGCTTGGATTCCACAGCTTGCACTATGTTCTGCCGACATATATGAAGAACCTGTAATTGCTTTACACGTTCCTGCTTCGGCGCCGGTAATACCGGTTGTTTCGCCACTACGATCGCCGCTTACGATTTGACCGCGAGTGGTGCTTGAAACAGTAATTTTTGCTGGCGCTGCTACTGGTTTTGAATCACACAGAGTTTCTGTTTCTTCAGCACCTTGATAGCCTGTACCGGTTACTGCGGAGCAATAGCCACGCTCATCGCCAGTTACATCTTTTAAGCGTCCAACTTGAGTCCCAGTGGTTTTATTACCAGAAGCCGTTTTTGAAGCAACCACTTTTTGCGGCGCTGCTGTTGGCTCGGACGGACGAAGAGTCGTTGACTGCGACTTGTAGCTGTTGCTACCGGTCACTTTCGAACCATTCTCTTTGGCATCCAACTGGCTAGAATCTACACTGAAACCAGTAATTTTTGCTGGCACAGTAGGTTTTGTACCGCAAAATTTTTCAGCTTCATCAGCTGGCAAATATTCTGTACCCGTTAGCGTTGCACAGGATCCGGCACGGTCACCCGTTACGGCCTTAGCATTACCGACAGCTGTCCCGCTAATCGTTTCACCACGAGTGGTTTGCGTACGGGTTACTTTTGGCTTTCCCGCTTCTGGCGTGCTTGCACAATGCGTATTAAACTCTTCAGAACCGAAATATTCCGTCCCGCTAACTGTTTTACATGCACCACGTTCCGCACCAGTCAAGCTACCTTGACCAACTTGCGTTCCAGAAACTGCTTGTCCGTTTAAAGTGGTCGAATGACCCACCTTATCAGGGGCAGAATTATCACGGTTTTTACGACCGCGTTTTGCATTAGCAGATGGCGCTGTACCACACGTTTTTCCACGTACACAGCGTTCGGTACGAACTGTACGGGCAATATCACGACTTGAGGCTTCAGGATTACTCATACGAGCAACTGCACCACTTTGTCCGCTTTTCGTTTTATAAGCAGATTCAACGGTTTTACCTTGAGTACGCGCTTTGCGATAAGCTCGTGACATACCACGACTTGGGTTAGCATTCGCTGCAACAACCGCTTTCACTTCATTACGACGTGTTTCAACACGCGTCGCAGTCTGTGCTTTTGGTGCAACATCAACCTTAGCAACCGGAGCATCAACTGGTTTTGCGACTTCTTGTGACGCAATACGGTTTTGATACGCTTTCGCTTTTGGATGAACGTTGTTACTGCTTTGCTTCTGATAACCACTGTTACCGCGCAATTGTGTTTGACGACGTTTTTGCGCCGCATTACGACCATCGGCTACAACGACAGGCTTACCAGTCACAGCGTTATCCTTTTTAGTTGCCGAAACAGCTAAAAATTGCGTTGTCGTTGCAGACACGCTGGCTTTTTCTGGAACTTGAACAGCGGCTGCTTTCACGCTCTCAGAATTAACACGGTTTTGATAGGCTTTTGCTTTCGGATGCAGGTTATTGCTCGCTTTTTGTGGAGCATATTTATTCGCTCCGCGATTCCCTTTCATCTGAGAAGAACGACGTTGTTTTGCTGCTTCACGACCTTCAGCCACAGCAATCGGCTGGCTAATCACTTGCACACGCTGACGGCTTGAAGCCATTGGTGCTGCAGGTGCAACCGGAGCAGCCTTATGAACACGCTGCTCAGCACGCGATGGAATCGGTGCTGGAGCAGGTGCCTGCTTAGCCGCTTGACGCGGACTAGGCTGGCTGCTTGACGCTGTCGGGGAGGTAGACGCACCACCAAGCTGTGCTTGACGGCGTGCTTGCGCTGCTGCGCGACCACTTTGAGATTGACTCATTTTTTGGCCTCCCTTTTCATTCGTTAGTTAATCAAATAATCCAAACAGCAATTACATGCCACGTGGTTTGTAAACTACGAACTCATGACCTTTACACTGAGTGTAGTTGTCGTAACCAACAACGCGAATCAGGTGGTCTGGGTATTGACGACGACATTCTTCAATCTCCGCCAATACTGCGTTCGGATCACGCATACCAAAGAATGGTAGCTTCCACATATCCCAGTATGTCGATTGGATATTCGCAACAGTATCATGCTCGATTGATGGTGCCCAACCTTGGTTGATTAGGTACACGATCTGGTCGTAGATTTCATCAGCAGTAAGCTCTGGTAGGAAACCAAATGTTTCCATTGTGAACTTAGTGCGGTAATCAGTTGTGTTAAAAGACATCTTTTAAACTCCTTATTAACGGATTTGTTCAAATTCAGGGGATTGGCGACGATTAGGCGTCTAGCTTATCTACTGTGTCGAATTCGAACTTGATTTCTTTCCAAGTCTCTAGGGCTACTGCTAGCTCTGGAGAGTAACGCGCTGCGTCACGTAGGATGTCTGCACCTTCACGCTCTACATCACGACCTTCGTTACGTGCTTTAACACACGCTTCTAGCGCTACACGGTTTGCCGCAGCACCTGCCGCGTTACCGCCTGGGTGACCTTGCGTACCACCACCGAACTGTAGAACTGAGTCATCACCGAAGATGGTTACTAGCGCTGGCATGTGCCATACGTGGATACCACCTGATGCAACTGCGAATACACCTGGCATTGAACCCCAATCTTGGTCGAAGAATACACCGCGTGAACGGTCTTCTGGTACGAATGCTTCACGTAGTTGGTCAACGAAACCTAGCGTTGACGCGCGGTCACCTTCTAGTTTACCTACTACTGTACCTGTGTGAAGTTGGTCACCACCAGATAGACGTAGACATTTCGCTAGTACGCGGAAGTGAATACCGTGACGTGGGTTACGGTCGATTACTGCGTGCATCGCGCGGTGGATGTGTAGCAGGATACCGTTTTTACGACACCATTTTGCTAGACCCGTGTTCGCTGTGAAACCACCAGTGATGAAGTCGTGCATGATGATTGGCTGACCTAGGTCTTTCGCAAATTCAGCACGCTCGTACATGTCTTCTGGGGTTGCTGCCGTTACGTTTAGGTAGTGACCTTTTTTCTCGCCTGTTACTTCTTGCGCTTTGTTTACCGCTTCTGCAACAAACTCGAAACGGTTCTGCCAACGCATGAACGGTTGTGAGTTGATGTTTTCGTCATCTTTCGTGAAGTCTAGACCGCCACGTAGACACTCGTATACCGCACGACCGTAGTTCTTACCTGACAAACCTAGTTTTGGCTTGATGGTACAACCTAGTAGTGGACGGCCGTATTTGTTCATACGATCACGTTCAACTTGGATACCGTTTGGTGGTCCCATACACGTTTTGATGTATGCGATTGGGAAACGGATGTCTTCTAGACGCAGTGAACGTAGTGCTTTAAAGCCGAATACGTTACCTACCAATGAAGTTAGTACGTTTACAACTGAACCTTCTTCAAATAGGTCTAGTGGGTAAGCGATGAATGCGTAGAACGCTTCTTTATCACCTGGTACTTCTTCGATTCGGTATGCACGTCCTTTGTAGAAGTCCATATCCGTTAATAGGTCGGTCCATACTGTGGTCCAAGTACCTGTTGAAGATTCTGCTGCAACCGCTGCTGCAACTTCTTCACGCGGAACACCTTGCTGACCTACGATTTTGAAACAAGCCAATAGGTCTGTGTCTAAAGGTACATAGTCTGGAGTCCAATAAGTCAACTGGTAGTCTTGTACACCAGCATCAAATGTTTGTGCCATAGTTAAATGCTCCCTTTGAGGTTGGAGTTGAATTAAAATTCAGGGTACATAATAGAGACCACTTCCCCCAATAACCAATTGAAAGAAAGAGCACTAAAGATTGAATATTCTCTATAGGTCTCTATAGACGCATTCATTAGCGCACGCTAATGATAACGCTATAGCGTGCTTACCCCATGATTTTATTGGTTTTTTACCGCCCTATTGATTTACTGTTAAAGGTAAAACTGACTAAAGCAATCACTAAAATCACCGCTTAATATTGATTAAAATCAAGCAAATTGGATAAATAAATTCGTTTGTATCCTGAAACAGAGTGCCACAACCATAAGTTATCCACAGAATTTTGGCAATTAAACACCACTTATTTATTTTATTAAGTAGTAAATATTTCTGCGATTTCTTATAGATAGCCGCGTTATTACTTATTTACGCTTTAGCGCAACGCCAAAGTTATGCACAGACAAATTAGAATAAACTGTGCATAACTTGGGGAAAACGCCTGAGTGCCGTACCTTACACGTGAGTAAGATCAATAAAAAACCCGATGAGCACAGGACTGCATCGGGTTTTATTTTCAGCAAATCAAACAGCGTTGATTATTTTACGCGTTGGTCAAGTTCACCAGCAGCGTAACGTGCTTGCATCGTTTCTAGACCAAGAGACTTGATCTTAGAAGCGTGGCCAGCACAACCGAAAGCTTCAAAACGAGCTTTACAGATTTCCATCATTGCATTTTCAGCCGCGTTGTAGAACTTACGTGGGTCGAAATTAGATGGGTTATCGTGTAGGTGCTTACGGATCGCACCAGTAGATGCCATACGTAGGTCAGTATCGATGTTTACTTTACGAACACCGTGCTTGATACCTTCAACGATCGCTTCAACAGGAACACCATAAGTCGCGCCCATGTCACCACCGTAGTTGTTGATGATGTCTAGCCACTCTTCTGGAACAGAAGAAGAACCGTGCATTACGATGTGAGTATCTGGGATACGTGCGTGGATTTTAGCGATTTGGTCAATTTTTAGAACATCGGCAGATGGCTTAGAAGTGAACTTGTAAGCACCGTGAGAAGTACCTACAGCAACTGCTAAACAGTCAACATTCGTATCTTTAACAAACTGAGCCGCTTCTTCAGGGTCAGTCAGAAGCATAGAGTGATCTAGCTCTTCATCAGAACCGTGACCATCTTCTTCACCCATTTTACCAGTCTCAAGTGAACCTAGGCAGCCTAGCTCACCTTCAACAGAAACACCGCCCGCGTGAGCAATTTTAACAACTTCAGCAGTGATACCAGCGTTGTACTCATAAGAAGCCGGGGTTTTCATGTCTGCTTCTAAAGAACCATCCATCATGACCGACGTGAAACCAGATTGGATTGCACGAAGACATACACCAACGTCAGAACCGTGATCTTGGTGCATAACAACTGGAATATGTGGGTACATTTCAACCGCTGCAGCAACCATATGACGTAGCATTGGCTCACCAGCGTATTTACGCGCACCAGCAGAACCTTGAAGGATTACTGGAGAATCACAAGCGTCAGCTGCACGCATGATTGCACGAACTTGTTCCATGTTGTTTACGTTAAACGCAGGCATACCAAAGCTGTGTTCTGCCGCGTAATCCATTAATTCACGAAGTGTAATCATCGCCATCTGCGAGACTCCTCTATTGGTTTCAAAAAATATATTTAAAAAAGTTTCAATATTCTAGCAGGCTTTAAATTAGCCGCCAAATATAAAAATTGCTGAACAAATCACCCAGCGTCCGGTCAAGATAATTAATCTACCTTAACAATTTCCATCATGTTAGTACCGCCTAACTGGCCACGTAGCTCGCCACGCGTAAATAACACCATGTCACCGGAACTCACTAAACCGTGATATTTCAAATGCTCAAGAGTTTGTTTCTTGATTTCGTTATTATCTAACTCATCGTAACGCACTGATGATGGATAAACACCGCGATACAACGTCACTTTACGACGCGTTGCAATGTGTGGCGTCAAAGCAATAATCGGCTTACCTGATGAAATACGCGACATCAATAAAGCGGTATTGCCCGATTCGGTCAAGGCTGCGATACACTTAATATCAAAATGGTTGGCTGCATACATTGCCGCCATCGCAATCGTTTCATCAACTGCAGTGAAAGACTCATCAATACGGTGCGTAGATTCGCGTGCTGAACGTTGTTTTTCCGCTTCACGACAGATACGTCCCATCGTCTCGATAACCAAACTAGGAGAACGACCCGTTGCCGTTTCACCTGAAAGCATTACCGCATCAGTACCATCCATAACCGCATTGGCAACGTCAAATACTTCCGCACGAGTCGGAATAGCATTCTCAATCATCGTTTCCATCATCTGTGTCGCTGTAATGGTGACACGGTTTAGCTGACGAGAACGCTTGATCATTTTCTTCTGTAGCGCAGGCAGTTGAGCATCACCCACTTCAACCCCTAAATCACCACGCGCAATCATGATAACGTCAGACGCCAAGATAATCCCGTCAAGGGTTGCATCATCGGCCACCGCCTCCGCACGCTCAACTTTGGATACAATTGAACAGTTCAATCCGGCTTTTTGCGCCAATGAACGACAATACTCAACATCTTCTGCAGAACGTGGGAAAGACAGCGCCAAATAATCGGCTTCCATTTGCGCTGCAGTAATAATGTCTTCTTTGTCTTTATCGGTTAATGCCGCTGCTGAAAGACCACCACCAGCAAGGTTAATTCCCTTGTTATTCGACAAAGAACCACCAACCAAAACAGTGGTATTAACACGCTCGCCTTCGACATTATCAACCTGGAAAACCAAGCGACCATCGTCTAGCAACAATTTGTCGCCCGTCTTAACATCGTAAGGTAGGTTTTTATAGGTCAGGCCAACTTCGTGCTGATTACCGTTGTTTTTACCAACGTTATTATCCAGTGCAAACTTATCACCTTCGTTCAGGAAAATTTTATCTTCTGCAAAACGAGCAATACGGATTTTAGGACCTTGCAAGTCCACCAGAACCCCAACTTCACGATCGTATTTTACGGCTAAATCACGAACTCGTTGCGCACGCGCAATATGCTCTTCTGGATTACCGTGTGACATATTAATACGCACCACATCCAGACCCGCTTCAATCATTTTCTCTAACTCGCCTTCGCGGTCAGTTGCTGGTCCAAGTGTTGCTACAATCTTTGTTCTTCGCAAACCATTTACTGCCATTTGAATAGATTCCTTTTCTATTTAAGGCCTGGTAACAGTCAAATAAAGATGTCTCGCGAAATATGCTTACTGCCGCCGATCCACAGCCAGTATTGGCTGGGGGCTTTTGTAAATATACTTGACGAGCCACCCTTCATCTATTGCCAAGCTAGGTTTATAAAAATAAATGAGGAGAATAAAACTGGGCCGTAGAAAACGACCCAGTTAGCTAAAAATTATTTAGCTGCTGCTTCTTCAAGCATTGCTACTGCAGGTAGTTTTTTACCTTCCAAGAACTCAAGGAAAGCACCACCACCGGTAGAAATATAAGAAACTTTATCAGCGATATTATACTTATCGATCGCCGCTAGGGTATCACCGCCACCTGCGATAGAGAAAGCTGAAGACTCAGCAATCGCCATAGAAACCGCTTTCGTCCCTTCACCGAACTGATCAAACTCAAAAACACCTACTGGGCCGTTCCAAACAACTGTGCCTGCGTTTTTGATGATTTCTGCTAGTTCAGCTGCAGAATCAGGACCGATATCAAAAATCATATCGTCTTCAGCGGTATCTGCTGCTGCTTTGGTTTCTGCCGCAGCAGATTCTGAAAACTCTTTACCAGTCACAACGTCAGACGCTAAAGGAATCGCTGCACCACGTGCTTCCATGATTTCGTTCAGTTTGTTACAAGTCGGGATTAGGTCTGCTTCATATAGAGACTTACCAACTGGGTGACCTGCAGCCGCGATGAACGTGTTTGCAATACCACCACCAACAACTAGCTGATCAACTTTCTCAGATAGAGATTCAAGAACAGTTAGTTTAGTCGAAACTTTAGAACCACCAACGATTGCAACTAATGGACGCGCTGGGTTGTTTAGTGCTTTACCTAGCGCATCAAGTTCTGCTGCTAGAAGAGGACCTGCACACGCTACTGGAGCAAAAGCACCCGCACCGTGAGTAGAAGCTTGCGCACGGTGTGCCGTACCGAAAGCATCCATTACATAGATGTCACATAGTGCTGCATATTTTTTAGATAGGTCTTCAGCGTTTTTCTTTTCACCAACGTTGAAACGAACGTTTTCAAGAAGAACCACTTCACCATCTGCAACGTCAACACCGTCAAGGTAGTCTTTAACTAGACGTACTTCTTTACCTAGTTTTGCAGAAAGATCTGCTGCTACTGGCGCCAGAGAAGCCGCTTCATCATATTCACCTTCGGTTGGACGACCTAGGTGAGACATAAGCATTACTTTTGCACCAGCGTCAGCTGCCATTTTAATGGTTGGCAAAGAAGCACGAATACGCGCATCAGAAGTAACCTTACCATCTTTAACTGGAACGTTTAGGTCTTCACGAATCAGAACGCGCTTACCAGCTAAATCTAGATCAGACATCTTAATTACAGACATGTTGAGTCCTCTTTATCAAAGTTAAAACCACTGGAGCCAGCGGTGATTGGATTAATATAAAAATTAAATTTGCTTTTCAATTCTCAGGTTAAGCAACCGAAAAACTGACAAGCAAATTTAATTTGAGAATTAGAAACTAGGTTCCTAACCCTCAAATTATAGTGTTCGTTCAGTCCAACTACGACTGATTCATTTGGTTGTTGAGGCAGTTCTAGGCGTGCCGAAGGAGTTTACTGTAGTAAACGACTGGCAGCCACAACAACGAAATGCCTCACAAACAAAATGAATCAGATTAGTTAGAACCTACGTGACGAACCACACGCATCATGTTACAGGTATAACCGTATTCATTGTCATACCATGCGACGACTTTAACGAAAGTTGAATCAAGTGCAATACCTGCTTTAGCGTCAAAGATAGATGGGTGAGAATCACCACGGAAGTCAGTTGAAACGTTGGCTTCTTCGGTATAACCAAGAACACCCGCCATTTCGCCTTCAGAAGCCGCTTTCATTGCTGCACAGATATCAGCGTAAGTTGCTTCTTTGTTTAGCTCAACCGTTAGGTCAACAACAGAAACGTCAGAAGTCGGTACACGGAATGCCATACCAGTCAATTTACCGTTAAGCTCTGGAAGAACCACACCGACCGCTTTAGCCGCACCAGTTGAAGATGGGATGATATTCTCAAGAATACCACGACCACCGCGCCAATCTTTCATAGAAGGACCGTCAACGGTTTTTTGCGTTGCCGTTGCAGCGTGAACCGTTGTCATAAGACCACGTTTGATACCGAAGTTATCATTCAGAACTTTAGCAACAGGCGCTAAACCGTTAGTGGTACAAGATGCCGCAGAAACGATTGCTTCACCTTTATATTCATTGTGGTTAACACCGTAAACGAACATTGGAGTGTGATCTTTAGAAGGTGCAGACTGCACAACTTTCTTAGCACCCGCTTCGATGTGCGCTTGGCAAGACTCTTCCGTCAAGAAGAAACCGGTACATTCGATAACCAAATCCGCACCCACTTCATCCCACTTAAGGTCAGCTGGATTACGCTCTGCAGTGATACGAATCGTTTTACCGTTAACAATTAGGTTACCGCCAGATACCTCAACAGTCCCGTCAAAACGACCGTGAACTGAATCATACTTAAGCATATATGCTAGGTATTCAGGATCAAGAAGATCGTTAATCGCTACAACTTCGATGTCTTGAAAGTCTTTAGCAGCTGCGCGGAAAGCCATACGACCGATACGGCCAAAACCATTGATACCAACTTTAATTGTCATTATCGTTTTCTCCAAAATTACACGGCAAGGCTTATTCCTACCGTTTCAAAAATAAAACTTTTTTATCTTTAGTCTTTAAGGCTGTAGCGGTGTTACTTCAATCGTTCAGATCAATCACATCGTTATCGATGCTCATGAACTTCACTCAATCGCAGCCCAGCTACAACGCTAAACACGCTGGATATTCAAGTAGTCGAACATTCAACTAACTTTAAATTCTTCACAATCTTTTAGCTCGAAATTGAGCAGCGTGATTATGTCTAATTCGCTGCTAGAGTTAGCGACTTCTTGGCGGGTCGCAGGAGTGCATTGAAATACACGACTGCTAAACCGTTCACCGAAATCGCCTTTCTAGCAAATAAATTACTTGCCTAGAACTTTGTTACAAGTTGCTACGACGTTCTCAACAGTGAAACCGAACTCTTTAAACAGTTCTTCTGCCGGCGCAGACTCACCGAAGGTCGTCATACCAACAACATCACCGTCTAGACCAACGTACTTGTACCAGCAATCTTTAATACCTGCTTCAACCGCAACGCGTTTAACACCAGGAATCAGTACAGAATCTTTGTACGCTTGATCTTGTGCATCATACGCATCAGTACAAGGCATAGAAACCACACGAACATTTGCATCCATTGCTGCAGCAGCGTCAACGGCCAAACCAACTTCAGAACCGGTTGCAATAATAATTAGATCCGGCGTACCTGCACAATCTTTCAGTACATAACCACCCTTCTCGATGTTGGCAACTTGCTCAGCGGTACGCGGCATTGGTGTTAGCGCTTGACGCGAGAATACCAAAGCGGTTGGAGCGTTTGAACGCATCATAGCCACTTTCCAAGAAACCGCAGATTCAACCGCATCACAACCACGCCAAGTTTGGAAGTTAGGGATAACACGCATGGTTGCTAGTTGTTCAACTGGCTGGTGTGTAGGACCATCTTCACCCAGACCGATAGAGTCGTGCGTGTAAACATAGATCGTACCGATTTTCATCAATGCAGACATACGTAGAGCGTTACGCATGAACTCCATAAACATGAAGAAAGTTCCACCAAACACTTTGAAACCACCGTGAAGAACCATACCGTTCATCATGTGCGCCATACCGAATTCACGAACACCCCAAGACAGGTAGTTACCATTCGCGTTTTCTTTATTAACCTTAACCATCTTCGACCAGTTAGTTAGGTTAGAACCGGTCAAGTCAGCAGAACCACCGAACATTTCTGGCAGAATTTCACCCAGTTTTTCGATTGCTTTCTGTGATGCTTGACGCGAAGCCAACTTAGGCATATCTGCTTGAGTCTTAGCAATAAACGCATCCATTTCAACTTCGAAGTTCGCAGGTAGTTCACCAGACATACGACGTTCAAACTCAGCTGCTTCAGCTGGGTAAGCCGCTTTATATGCAGCAAATTTTTCGTTCCAAGCCGCTTCATCTTTCGCGCCTTGTTCTTTGTGATCCCAACCAGCGTAGATATCTTTTGGAATTTCAAATGGACCTGCTGTCCAACCTAGTTGCTCACGTGCCAAAGCGATTTCTTCGTCACCCAAAGGTGCGCCGTGACAAGAGTAAGTACCTGCTTTGTTTGGTGAACCAAAACCGATAACCGTCTTAGTACAAATAAGCGTTGGCTTGTCAGTGACTTTTTTCGCTTCTTCAATGGCCGCATTGATTGCGTCTGCATCGTGACCATCAACATTTGGAATAACGTGCCAATCATAAGAAACAAAACGTCCAGGAACCCCTTTTTCCATCCAGTCGCCAATCGGACCGTCGATAGAGATATCGTTGTCATCCCAGAAAGCGATTAGCTTACCAAGACCTAGTGTACCGGCCATTGCACACGCTTCGTGTGAAAGACCTTCCATCAAACAACCGTCACCCATGAACACATAAGTGTGGTGGTCAACGATGTCATGTCCAGGCTTGTTGAACTGTGCTGCCAACGTACGTTCAGCAATCGCCATACCTACGGCGTTGGTGATACCTTGACCTAAAGGACCAGTGGTGGTCTCGATACCATCCGCATAACCATACTCTGGGTGACCCGCTGTTTTCGCGTGAAGCTGACGGAACTGCTTGATATCGTCCATGCTTAGGTCAAAACCAGAAAGGTGAAGTAGAGAATAGATAAGCATAGAGCCGTGACCGTTAGAAAGAACGAAACGGTCGCGATCCGCCCAATTCGCATTGGTCGGGTTGAATTTCATGTGGCTATTCCACAATACTTCAGCGATGTCCGCCATACCCATTGGTGCACCTGGGTGACCAGAGTTGGCTTTTTGAACCGCGTCCATACTTAATGCGCGGATAGCGTTAGCTAGATCTCTACGAGTTGCCATAGATTTTCCTCAATTTTTAAACAAAAATTCGGTTACTGTGAAGCCGCCTTACTCACGGTTTATCGAAGAACTTCAGAACCTTAAGGCTCTCCACAGGGTAAATTTGGACGCATATTCTCTCTCAAATTGCGTTTTGCATCAAGTTTTCTTATCTTGGACACAATATTTTTTAAAATCGCTTTTGCAATAAATTCCATTAAAAATCAGTAACTAGCGGTAAATTTTACTGAAACACACAACCTATTGCGTTCGGTCATTGCCCAACCAAGGCAGATTAACATTTACATTTACACCCACTCGATTCACAAAATCGCCATTTATTTTGCCCTAGACGTAACGAACAAAGATGACCGCTCGATGACAAACGCAACAAAAAACCCCGAACATTTCGGGGTTAGGCTAAGCACTCAACTAAGGACTAGGCGGATGCATCTGATGATGCCTCCCCTGAACTTTCAGCAAAAACTGCTCATACAGTGAAAGCATTGACGGAATCACCAGTAAAATCAGCAAGGTAGAAAACATCAAACCGAAAGCAATCGCAGTCGCCATTGGAATCAAAAACTGCGCCTGCAGCGATGTTTCAAACAGCAGAGGCGTCAAACCGGCGATGGTAGTCAAGGAGGTCAACAGAACCGCACGCACTCGCTGTACCGCTGCTTCCTCCAAAGCCTCCTGCACCGACAAACCGGCTTCGCGTAACTGCTTATAGAAACTCACCAAAATAATCGAGTCATTGACCACAATTCCGGATAAACCGAAAAAACCGAACATCGACAGAATCGTCATATCAATGCCCATCCACCAATGCCCCATGACTGCACCCACCAATCCAAACGGAATCGCCATCATCACCACCAGTGGCCAACCGTAAGAGCCGAACACCCAAGCCAGAACAATATAAATTAACGACAGGCCAATCAATAGACCCACTTTCATATCCCCCATGGTTTCCGCCTGTCGAGCATTCTGGCCTTCTAACGAATAATTAATTCCAAACTTAGACTGCAATTCTGGCAAGGTGGTGCTCTCCAAAGTCTGCAGAATGCGATTGGCATTATTCACCGTTTTATCGACTTCGCCCACGACCGTCACCGCCAACTGGCCGTTAACGTGGCGCATAATATCGAAGCCGCGCTGCGTCTGCCAAGAAGCGACAACATTAAGCGGCACACGCTCACCGGACGGCGCAACAACTTGCATCGAATTTAAACTTGCCAAGGTGGCTTGTTGCGCTCGAGGATACTGTAACCGCACTTCAACCTCATCTTCCGCATCAGTAAAAATCTGTACCAGACGACCCGAAAACGCATCCGACAATTGACGACCAAGCGATGAATAAGTAAAGCCAAGCGCCTCACCTTGCGGCGTCAATTGATAAATTAACTGATCGCGCCCAAACGGCAAATCATCGCGAATCGCGCTGACGCCTTGAATTTGCGTTAAAACCTCTTGCAACTCAATCGACGCTTCTTTTAACTTTTTCGGCTCAGCACCGGTTAAGCGAATATCAATATCGCTGCCCGGCGGCCCCATGCGCGGTGCCTCAATGGTCAAAACATCCAAACCAGGAACCGTACCGACTTTCTCTTGCCAAACGCGAATAAATTCAGCATTACGAGTCTGACGTTGATCCGGCTCGACGAGTTCGATATTAATCCCCGAAAAATTTGGCCCGGTCTGACGACTGGTTTTGTTGTAATGCACTACCGCAACTTTCAAAATCCCTGGCTCAAGCGCTTGCTCAGTTTCCAATAGCGCCTGATACAATCGCCCCACATAACCAGCCGAAACAGCCGCCGGCGTGCCAGCAACAAAGCGCGCATCAGCATTTAATTTGGTTGACTCGGGCGATGGGAAAAAGACAAAACCAAGCCGCCCACCCGCCAAAAGCGCAATAACAAAAATCATCATCGCCAAAGCCGAGCTAATGGTAATAGCACGATGCGCCAAGCACCAACGCACCACAGAACGAAATTGATGATGCCGAAAATGATTAATCGCAGAATCGAGTCTAAAGCGCACCGAACCCTCTTTAGCAGGTTCTACTTTATGCAAAGCATGACGTAAATGTCCCGGTAGGATAGTGAAACTTTCCAATAAAGACGCGAAGATAACCGCAATAATCACCAGAGGAATCGCAAACAGAATATTCCCCATCTCGCCACCGATCATCATCAGCGGCAAAAATGCCCCTACTGTCGTCAAAGAGGATGCCGTCACCGGCCCCAGCATTCGATGCGCGCCCCCTTCGGCCGCTTCAAGCGCCGGTTCACCGCGTTCGTGATGCGCCAGTGCATCTTCACCAACCACGATGGCATCATCGACGATAATCCCTAACGCCATAATCAAACCGAACAAGCTGACCATGTTGATTGAGCCACCGGCCAAATAGAGAATCATCAAGGTCGCCATAAAGGAAACCGGAATCCCGACCGCAACCCAAAAAGCGACCCGCCCGTGCATAAAGATATACAGAATCAACACCACCAGAATCAATCCGCTGATACCGTTATTAACCAATAACATAATTCGTTGATTCACCAATGACCAAGTTTCGTCATATACCTTAAATTGAACACCCTGAGGCAGTTGCGGTTCGGTTTGCGCCAACCAATTCTGCATAATCCGCGAAGACTTCAAGGTATCGCCGCTTTCGGCACGTTGTAACTGCATCTCAATAGCAGGATAGCCGTCAACCATAATGTAAGGCGCATTTTTCTGCGGACGGCGCTCAATCGCAGCAATGTCCCCTAAAGTGACATTTTCGCTGACTGAATTGACAATCGGCGTTTGTGCAAAAGCAATTTCGTCCCGTTTTTGCTGTAAAGCGCGCAACTCGCGCACCGAATCATCATCGCCCACCGTGCCCGCCGGATAATCGCGACTCATTGCAGATAATTGATTGCCAATCATCTCTAAAGACAATTGATGCTGTTCCAGCTTCTGCTGTGAAACCTCCACCGCCATCTCTTCGGTTGGCAGGCCGGTAAAATTGATTTTATCAATCCCCAAATCCAGCAGTTCACGCTCAAACTGACGCACCAATGGACGCAACTCATCCAAAGAGCCATTTTGATTCAACACCAATAAGCGCGCTACCGGCTCATAACGCACAACTCGCTCCACCACCGGCACCTGAATATCCTGTGGTAAATTACGTAACTCTTTAACTCGCTGACTGACTTGATCAACCGCCTCAATCATGTCGGTGCCTTGCTCAAACTTCAAGGTCACCGTCGACAAACCCTGTGCCGATGTCGACGTCATCTCATCCAGATTATCAATATTGCGCAACACCCGCTCAATCGGGTCGGTGACACTCTTTTCGACATCCTCGGCGTTCGCCCCCGGCCAAACCACGCGTACCGAGGCATAATCCAACTCGAAATTAGGAAAAAACTGCACATTCAACTTCATCAATGCAACAATTCCAGCCAGAATCATCACCAACATTAATAAATTCGGCGCAACCTTATGACGCGCAAACAGACCGATAATCCCGCGGGATTTAAACGGCCTTTCCGGTATCGCAAAATCGCTATCTAAAGCGTCTGGATGCGGATGAGAGGAATTCTTGTCAGCCATTACTGTACCTCTGCCACTTTCAGACCGTTAATCGCATTGGGCAGATGGGTCACCAGCACCGTCATTCCATCGCGCAATTCGGGTGCGCGAATCAACGCTTGCAATTTACCGTCCTGCAAAACTTCACCCTGCAGGCTAATCTGCATCGACTGCAATCGGCCATCAACAATCTGATAAATACGGTCATTACCATACAACGCACTGTAAGGTACCGCTGCAACTTGTGTCTGCGCTTGGCTTTGTAAATAAACCTCCAACAACTCGCCCGGACGCTTAGCATGCAATTGCGGCGGCAAAGCAAAATAGGCATCCACACCACTGGTTTCTGCCTGACCAGCCAAACGAGTCATCGGCAAAACCAGCCTATCTTGTTCGACATTGCCCACGAACGCCTGCAGCGGTTGCCCCTGCGTAAAAGCCTGTTGCGCTTGCGCAAGAGCACTGGCGGGCAACTTCGCTTTCAATTCCATGCTATCAAAACCGTAAAATGAGACCAGCACCGCACCAACATTCACACGATCCCCCTCACTCACATTCACTGCGGCCACTCGACCGGCAAACGGCGCTCTAACCACAGCACGCTGCTGATTTAGCTGAGCTTGCTGCAACGTGGTTTGCGCCTTGGCCAAACGCGCTTGTAATTGCGTTAATTGCGCTCCACTCTGCTGCACTGCAAGCTGCGCACCCACAACCACATATTCTTGGCGCACCAAGGCCTCTTTAGCTGTGTCAACGGAGGACTGTGAAGCAAGGTTTTTTTTCAACAGCGTTTTAGCTCGTTGCAAGGCTTCTTGCTTTAAATCCAGCACTTTATTTTCATGAATCAAACGCTGATTATTCGCTTCAATGGTCAATTTTTGTAGCGTCAACTGCGCTTGTGTATCCGCCACATCGGCTTTGGCTTGCGCCATTAAAATCGCGACATCTTGTGCCGATAAAGCAACCAATACTTGCCCTGCGACAATTTCATCACCGGGTAACACCTTAACCTGCTCAACCACCGCAGCAATCGGAGCCGCTGCTTTTACCAGCGCATTCGACTCAATTTGACCAAACAACGTCTGCACCGCTGTTCGGCTTTGCAATTGCAACACTTGCGACTCAACCGACCAAACCTTCTCTTTGACTTCCACAGGCGGCTGCACAGGTTTGGAGTTTTTCATATAGATAAAAGCGGCAATCGCTAAACCGATAATCAATAGCGGCAACAGTCGTTTTATTAGCTTTTTAATCATGCAATACCTAACCTTTTCTGAACTCCAATCACGGAGTTTTACGGAATCTCGTTTTGCGGTCATTCTAACGCCACTGTCTCAAAATCTGTTGATAATTGCGTGCTATATTCTGCGATTGCCATGCTTTCTTGATAATTCAAGTTAGAGACACTAAGAGCCACCTTATTTTATTGGAACACGTCATTTAAAGATTGCCAAAAACCTAATATTAATTTATTTTATTAGCACATAAAATAAAACCAAAATACAGTCATTGGCCGCTTTATCTACCATTTTTAGGAGAATCCCCATGAAAAAAGTGATTATCATCGCCGCACTAAGCAGCCTAGCATTCAACGCTCAAGCGACTGAAATCAGCGCCGACCAGCAAGAAGCTCGCAACATCGTTAAAGAGTTTGGCGGCCAGCTGGTTCCCGCGCTTAAAGGCGCAATGCAAGCTGGTGGCCCGGTTGCCGCGATTGATGTTTGCAATACTAAAGCACCCGCGATTGCCAAAGGATTAAGTGACAAGCACGCTCCTTGGCAAGTCAATCGCGTAAGTTTAAAACCACGCGGTGCAACCGCAACGCCTGACGCTTGGGAAAGCTCAACCCTCAAATGGTTTGAACAACAAATTGCTGAGGGAGCTGATCCAAAAACCCTCGAAAAATTTGAAATTGTCAAAATTGATGGCAAAGAAACCACCCGTTACATGAAGCCTGTCATGACCGCCGGACTGTGTTTAACTTGTCATGGAACCGCGAACCAAATTCCGGCTGGCGTCAAAACCAAACTGGCTGAACTCTATCCAAACGATCGCGCTATCAACTACAGCGAAGGCCAAGTTCGCGGCGCTTTTAGCTTCCAAAAATAATCTCCCCCTTCAATGAAGCGTGACAAGGCGCTCTGCCTTGTCACGCTTCACATGCTTAGCCAATCCACCAAACCAACCACAAGCATTAACTACTGCTAATAACGCGATTTATTAAACTTTTCATTTGCATTTATTTGTCTTTTGATTAATATGTTAATTATTCACATTTACTGTAATTTACATCGAGACCGATAAAATGTCATTTCAAACCACCCTTATCACAGCACTCGCATTGACAGCCCTAACCGCCTCGGCCAAAGCTTTTGCAGAACCCCTACCGGCGCTTTATTGGGAACTTAACTATGGACAAATTCAAACTGACTCGCCAAATCTTAATTTAGATATTGTCAGCGCAACACTGGGCGCAAACTTAACCCAACACCTAGCGATTGAAGGATTTATCGGCACAGGCATCGGCACGGAAACCTTTAACAGAGAGCCAAGTACAATTGAAGCGCAAGTGAATCACATTTACGGTTTTAGCTTAAAACCGAACTATGCTTTGAACGACAAGATAACCTTATTCGGCAAACTGGGTTACCGCTGGTCGCAAGAAGAATTGAAAGAAACTAATGGGGCTGCACAAGCAACCTTTGACAGTAAAGGATGGCTAGCAGGTATCGGCGGAGAGTATAAAGTATTTGATCATTTTTACGTCAATAGCGCTTACAGCATTTTAGAAACCGAAGATGGCGACAATGCAAACTTGCTGAACATCGGCATTGGCCAACAATTTTAATTTTATTTTTCAGTCTCTTTGGCCGGGCACTCTCATCTCTCAGTGTCCGGCACTTTTTGAAAACAAATTAATCACTAACACCCCTGCCAAAATCAACGCTATGCCGAGCATGGCCGGCAAATCAAGCATTTGCCCATACAACCACCATCCGATTAGCGAGATAAAAACAATACCCAAGCCAGCCCAAACCGCATAAGCGACGCCTATCGGAATTTGCTTTAAACTCAAGGTCAAAAAATAAAAAGCGATGACATAACCGATCACCACAATCAGCGTTGGCCAAAACTTCGTAAAATCTTCAGTCGCTTTTAAGGCTGAGGTCGCAATCACTTCTGCCACCGTTGCCAATAATAAATACACCCAATATTGCATAACTTCTTACACCTCAGCCACGAATAAATTTCGTGATATTTTCAATCCGAGTCTTTTCAATCTGCTCGGCAATCGCCTTACCGGTAAAGCCTTCGGCAATGATCGCTTGATTATCGACTTGATTGGCCGCGGCCAATAACTGCTGCCAAAATACCAGTTGCGGATAAGGAATCTGTTCAAACCCCAAACGGCCACGTGCATCCGCCTGACAAACAATTAACAGCTTATGAAAAGTCTGCGGATCTTTATAAGCACCGCAATTTTGTAGCACCTTATGATACGTCTTGGGCTTAAGAAAAGGCGCCCCCTCTTTCAAGCCATTATGAATTAAACCATGATATTCAGTGACCTTGCAGGCAAAGTGTTCGATTTTTTTGGGTACACGATAACGCTGACACAGCGCCTTAACCAAAGGCACTCCGGCGGCTTCATGGCCGTGGTGTTTTGGCCATAACTCCGGCGGCGTAACGCCCTTGCCAAGATCATGCATTAACGCCGCAAAGCGCACCTCCAAAGAAACATCTAACACGGTCGCTTGTTGCAATACCATCAGCGTATGAATCCAAGCATCGCCCTCAGGATGATACTTTTCTGGCTGCGTCACGCCATGCAATGCCTGCAACTCTGGGAACAACACCGCCAGCGCACCGACTTCATCCAACACTTCAAAAAAACGATGCGGCTCGGCACTGCCAAGCACTTTCACCACTTCTTGCCAAACACGCTCTGGCGTCAGTTCAGCCAATTCGCCACTGGCGACCATCTGCGCCATTAAAATCTTTGTTTCTTCCGCCAAAACAAAATCGAAAGGCGCCAACTTGGCGGCAAAACGCGCGACCCTTAAAACACGCAATGGATCCTCACTAAACGCGCCGGAGACATGGCGTAGAATGCGATTTTGCAAATCCACCTGCCCGCCATAAGGGTCGATAATCGTACCGTCCTGGGCCCGTGCCATCGCGTTAATCGTCAAATCGCGGCGAATCAAATCCTCTTCCAAGGTGACGCACGGCTCAGCAAACACACTAAAACCATGATAACCAGCTCCCTGTTTGCGCTCCGTTCGCGCTAAGGCATATTCTTCTTTGCTATCGGGATGCAAAAACACTGGAAAATCTTTGCCAACCTGTTGAAACCCTTGCGCTAACATCTGCTCCTGACTGGCACCAACCACCACCCAATCACGGTCATAAACAGGCACCTGCAACAACGCATCGCGCACCGCGCCACCAACCAAATAGATTTGCATGAAACTTTCTCCTAAAACAAAAAAACCGTCTTAACGACGGTTTTCTGCACAACTTAATCCGCTTTCATTTAATTACGGTTTGCGTACTTACGATAATCGTTATAACGCTCGCGCAAATGTTTCGGTGCTGCGTAGGTGCTAATTAACCATTCAATACTGGCTGGTTCAAAGCCAAACTGCTCAGCAAAGGAAGCATCGGTCACTGCATCATGCCCTAGGGTCACCAATTGCGATTTAGTAACCGATTGGAAAGGCGCTAAACCACCCAAAGCCGCCATGATTTTGGCATTAAACTTACACATTGGAAAGACAACAGCATCTTGCACTTGCATAATCTCCGCCACCATTTTCCCTAAGGCTTTTAGAGTCATCACCTGCGTACCCGCAACCTCTAAAGTCTTACCAAATGTCGCTGTAGCGTGAATCGACTGCACCATCGCTTGCGCAAAATCTCGAACCCACAACGGCTGAACTTGAGTTGCTGAGTTTGCAACCATCAACACCGGCATACGATTTAACTGCTTGGCAAACGGTGTGGTCGTGTCATCCCCTTCGCCAATCAACAAGCCCGCTTTAAAAAGCGTAACCGCCGCTTTCGCAGTTGTATTCATATGATTGTCCAACGCCGCCAAAGAACCCTGCCAAGTATGACTATCCACATGATTGTTGGCACCAATTTGCGACAAACTCAATACACGCTTCACACCAGCGGTTTCTAACGCCGATTTCATTTTTTGCGATACCACATCAAAATCGTCTTTCTCGACCATTTCGGTTGCCGTCGTACGATCCGCAATTAAATCAATAACAATATCAGAACCTTGCAATATTGTCGCCAAAGCCGCCGCATCTTCATAAGAATTCAGTTGCGCCAACTTAGTCTGCGGGTAAAGCGCAAACTCGCGGAAACGCTCAGGACGACGCACCACGACTTTGGTGTTATAGCCTGCTTTAGAGAGCTGATTTACCACTGCTCGACCAACAAACCCGGTGCCGCCAAAGACGGTAACTGTATTCTGTAGCATCTTGTTAAAATCCACTTTTATTTTTCAAATCCGCAAAGGATAATCAATCCGTTAAGGGTAGGTCAAGCATCATCTGCTGTTTAGGTCACACTTTTTGATACAATAGCGCCCGTAAAAATTGACCAAACAACAGGCAAAACCATGCAAGTCATCGAAGTATCCGCGTTCCGCAGCCCGAAAAAAAACGAACTTTATTTATTTGTGCCGAAAGAACACGGCCTAGAAAAACTCCCTAAAGAATTAATCACCATGTTTGGTGAACCTAAGCATATCTTTGATTTTGAATTAACGCCAGATCGCAAAATGGCGCGCGAAGACGGCAAACAAGTCTACGAGGCGATTCAAACGAAAGGCTATTTTATGCAGATGCCCCCTGCCGAAGTCGAAAAACTCAGCGACTACGCACCCGCACCGGAAAAACTCGATAATATCTATTAATAAGCTCTCCCCCTGTATTTACAAATACAGGGCGCAGACTACAATAAGAAATTCATCTTTTTTAACCCCATTTTGAACTCAGAAAAAGGAAATCAATATGGCATTTACGCTACCGGATCTACCTTACGACTACGACGCACTCGAAGTTTCTATTGACGCGCGCACCATGGAAATTCACCACACCAAACACCACAACGCCTACATCACGAATCTAAATGCAGCGATTGACGGCACTGAAAACGCCGACAAATCATTGGCAGAACTGATTGCCAATGCCGGCGCTATCTCACCAGCGGTACGTAACAACGGTGGCGGTCACTGGAACCACGCCTTCTTCTGGGAAATCATGAGCGGCGACAGCATGGGCGCGCCGACCGGTGCCTTGATGGAAGACATCACCGCCACTTTCGGCAGCTTTGACGACATGAAAGCCAAATTTCAAACGGCCGGCGCAACCCAGTTCGGTTCTGGCTGGGCGTGGCTATCGGTTTCTGCCGACGGCAAACTGCAAATCTCCTCAACACCAAACCAAGATAACCCGTTAATGGATGTTGCCGCGGTGAAAGGCACGCCAATCCTTGGCCTAGATGTTTGGGAACACGCCTACTACCTACGTTACCAAAACCTACGTCCAGCCTACATGCAAGCTTGGTGGGACGTGGTTAACTGGAATAAAGTTAGCGAACTGTATACCTCTGCAAAAGCGTAATTACAGAAAAGACCAGATAAAAAAGCCGGATTGATTTCCGGTTTTTTTACGCCCATCAAACATTAGCGTCAACCTCTTACGGACTTCTCTACAATATTTGTTCAGTCAATATACAAAAGGAACACACTATGGTCAGTTTAACCACTCCAATATGCGATTTTAATGCCGATGCCATCAACTTCGATTTGCCCGGCGTTGACGGTCAGAACTGGAACTTAGAAAAAGCCAAGGGCAAGAACGGGCTGTTAGTCATGTTCATTTGCAACCACTGCCCGTACGTGAAAGCGATTCACCAACGCTTGGTCGAAGACACGCGTATTTTGCGCGATGAATACGGCATCCACTCGATTGCCATTATGAGTAACGATCCCACGCTCAAGGAAGAAGACAGTTTTGAAAATATGAAGAAGATTTCCGATGCATGGGACTTCCCTTTCCCTTACGTCATCGACGAAACCCAAGAAATTGCCAAAGCCTACGGCGCAGTTTGCACGCCTGACTTTTTCGGCTATAACGCCGAGCTAAAACTGCAATATCGTGGCCGCTTGGACGCATCACGCAAAGAAACCGCACCGGAAGGTGTACGCCGCGATTTATTAGAAGCGATGAAACAAGTTGCCAAAACCGGCCAAGGCCCGCTGGAGCAAATCCCCTCTATGGGCTGTTCAATCAAGTGGAAAGAGTGATTTTGCATGTCCTGATGCGATGAACTTCAAACCCTAAACGAAGCTTCTATCGCAGACACCAGAAACTCAGGTTTGCTGGCACGAATGATCAACCTCATCCTTGGTAACAGCGCGAACACAGGGCGTTACTTCATTCATGCAGCTTTCTAGGTGCTTAAAAAAGCCTTCCTTAACCCCATAAAAAACCGCCACTAAAGGCGGTTTTTAAAAGCGGTTTTGAATATCTGCAAAAGGGATCAAGCTTTTTTGTTTGAGCCACCGCAGCAATCCGAACCAGAGCAGCAAGATTCTTTTTCTGATTTAGTATCGGCTGGTTTGCATTCCTGCGTATCACAAGCCACACCGCAGGCAACGCATTCGCCTTTGGCGTTTTTGAACATCGGACAAAAACCGGTGTAGGACGCCTGCAAGGCGTTAATCGCCATCGCAATCATCACCCATAAAAACGAAATCTGGGTTAAATCAATCTGCCCCATCCACTGGGAAACCAACAACAAAATTAACACCATCGCCGCAAAAATACGCAAAGGGCGATTGCCTTTAATCACGCTACTCATTACTCAACTCCTTAGGTTTAACAAACGCGCTTCAATCTTAGCGCAACCTAAAATCAAGCACACAAGATTTTCTTAACCAGCCACTAACCGGAAAATCGCTTGCGGTGCGTTGATAGGCGCTTTATCTTCTTTTCACACCTATAAAATTTACGGTTCATCTATAACGCTCGATTCGCCAATTTTTTTTTGCAAACGCGCTAAAGTTTCTTTACATAACCCTACAAAAACTGTTAAATTAAATTTACTAGTTAAGTATTTTTACTAACAGCAAATTTCTTGCTGTATTGAAATATTTAAGGAGGTATCGTTATGTTTAACAGCAATACCAAACCTTTCCAAGACATTTTATACATCGACTTAAGCGTAGATAAAATTCCAGCTATCGAGCGTAACTTAAAAGATTATTGTCACACCTTGCATGTCCAAAAAGAATTTTTCGAAATCATGTGGACAATTATCCGTAAGAAGCCAACCATCGTATTTGTTCATATCAATACCTTTGATGAAAAATGTCGGAAAATCGCGGAAATTATGATTAATCGACAAGCCAAACTGGTCTTTCTCGTAGACAAAGATTCCAGTACGTCAATTGAGGAACTGCACAACCATTGTGATGATGTACTGAAAATACCAACTGAATTTCATCAGCTCAACTTATTGATGAACTTATACGAGATGGACTTACAATTTGCTTAAGGAGAGCAAGCTACCCAATCAATGAACGGCTGGCGAAAGAAGTCAAACAAGCACTTTAATTGACCAGCTGCATTCAACTCTTCTCAACCAGCGCATTAATGCATTTTAAGCAGTGGTAATAGATTTCGCAGAAGACTCTCTAATAATTGCGGCGCATCACGCATTGCGTCCATTTCAGCCATAGGGGCATTCACAATACTGAACAAGCCGTTAAATGCCGGCAAATCTTGTAAAGAAGCCCCTAAACTACCGCAAATACCGATGCAAGGAACATGATTCGCTTGCGCCATTTGAGCGATACGCATTGGCAGCTTACCAAACGCAGTTTGCTCATCGATACGCCCTTCCCCCGTAATCACCCAATCCAATGGCACGCCATCTTTTGGCTGCATCGCCGCATCAAGCTGTAATTGTTCGCGCAGTACTTCAAAACCCGGTTGAATTTGGGCGTTCAAGATACCCATAAAACCGGCCGCCATACCACCTGCCGCACCGGCACCAGACAGATTCGCCACTGTTTTTCCAGTGCGCTGTTGAATCACTTTCGCCCAATTTGCCAAGCCATTTTCAAGTAGCTCAAACTGCTGTGGTTGCAAGCCTTTTTGCGGCCCGAAAATCGCTGTTGCCCCGTTTGCGCCGAGCAACGGGTTTGTGACATCGCAAGCCAGAACCCATTCAACTTGGTTCAAGGCTTCAGGAATCTTGTCAATGCGCGCAATAGACTTCAAAACTTGACCACCCAAACCAACCGGCAGTCTTTCGGCATCAACCACCTCTACCCCCAAAGCTTGCAAAGCTGCCACACCACCATCATTGGTGGCCGAACCGCCTAAACCAAGCACAATTTTTTGCGCCCCTTTATCCAAAGCCGCCTGAATCACTTGGCCAGTTCCATAGGTATGAGTTTGCAGTGGATTACGCTCATCTAAGCGGACTTTGGGCAAGCCACTGGCTTGCGCCATTTCAATCATGGCAGTGTTACTATGCGCCTGCCAAGCAAAAGCCGCTTTGACTTTTTTACCCAGCGGACCACTTACCCACACCGTCTCACGAGTGGCTAAGTCCGCAGTGACAAAAGCATCAACAAATCCCTCCCCTCCATCCGACAAGGGCAATCGCAAGACTTGCGCTTCTGGTATCAGCTGTTGAATAAGATGCTCAGTAATTTGACAAAACTGCACAGCGGTTAGAGACCCCTTAAAACTATCCGGAGCAATCAATATGCGAGGCATGGCTTATCCTTAATTTGTTGAAATCGCCCAAAGCGCACTTTCGCCGTCAATCTCCTGTGGCATTAACCACATCGATTGGTAAGGTTGCAGCATGGCTTTTGAACTTTGCAGGCTAATAATTTGACCGGCGGCAAGCAAATCCACCCACGCTTTGTGCGCGGTAAATCCATCTATCAGGGTTAAATCCAACGGTTGAATCTCTGCAGTAAGATTATGCACCGCCAGCAGCGGAAATTTTACGCCATCGCCAGCGCGCCACAAAATGAAGAAATTCGATCCTAAGTCAACCACCCTTTGTGGCGTGTGCGGATCAAACGCTTTATGTTTTTTGCGCTGTTTAATTAAATTAGTTAATCGCTTAATCACTTCCGCGTTGGAACTTCGCTCACTGCCAATCAAGGCTTGTAAGTAAGAATAATCCCATTTACGACGGTTAATCGAGCGTGTTCGCCCAGTCTTTTCAACCCCATCTCTGTCATTCGGCGTTGCCGTTAAAGAATGCACATAAAAAGCCGGAACGCCTTGTAAACACATCATCATATTTTGCGAGCAGATAAAGCGCTCTACTTGCCATTGGTCAGGGCCGTTACTGTTATGGGTTTCGCGCAAGGCGCTAAAGTAAGTGATATTGATTTCATACGGGCTTTGCGTGCCGTCTGGATTGGACTTCATCGACACAAAGCCACCCAGACGGTGCATGTTATTAACCAAATCCTCGACTTCACGTTGCGGCAGAATCCCCTCTACCGGACGCAACCCCACCCCGTCATGCGATGCAGTAAAGTTAAGGAAAGTGCAATTGTCCGGCGGCGGTTCTAAATGACTCGCCCAATCGGTTAAATAGCTGCCGTCACCACGGTGCAGAGCGTGCAAAATCAACGGCGCTAAGCTGAATTGATAGACCATATGCGCTTCATCGCTTTCGCCAAAATAGCTAAGATTTTCTTGATGCGGCACATTGGTTTCAGTCAGTAAAATGACATCGGGGGCGACCAGATCCAACAAGCTACGCATTAACTTAACCGCTTCATGTGTTTGTAGCAGATGCACACAAGGAGTGCCGATTTTCTTCCACAAAAACGCAATGGCATCCAGACGGATAATGCGCGATCCTTGCTGCACATAAAACATCAATACCTGCAACATTTTCACCAACACCAACGGATTAGCAAAATTCAGGTCAATCTGATCGGCGCTAAACGTCGCCCAAACTTTTTTACGCCCATGATGGGTATAAGCCGGCACCAGCAAGGGCGTATTGCGCGGCCGAGTGACCTGCGACAAATCGGGATCACCCGCTACGTCAATAAAAAAGTCGGTGTAAGGCGCGCGTCCGGCTTTGTAATCGGTAAACCAAAGACTTTCACGCGAGACATGGTTAATCACCAAATCAAACATCAGATCATAATGTTTATTTAGTTGTGCAATATCCGTCCAGTCACCCAAATCGGGATCAACCATCAGATAGTCAATAACCGAAAAACCATCGTCAGAGCTATAGGGAAAGAATGGCAAAATATGCACACAATTAATAGAGTCTTTAACATACTCATCCAAAAAACGCTGCAAGGTAACTAAAGGCATTTCGCCATCCTGCAAAAAACTGTCGCCATAAGTAATGAGAAGTGCATCTTTTTGATCCCATTTTTTGGGGCGTTGTTCGTTGCTTTTACTCTGTTGTACAAGCAACTCAACAATGCCTTGGTAGGCAATTTCGACCTTGATGGAATCTTCATAAATGTTCTGCAGATGCGCTTTGATACGCGCTAAATTAGCTTGGGTCATAGCCTACCTCGCCGAGTTTGATTATTGATTGTCTAGCGCGACCGCTTCAAACAGTTCCTCCAGCACTGTCGGGCAAGCACTGGCGACACGGTTCCAATTAGGTAAAAACGGACGCTCTTCCGTGTTGTCCAAATACACATCGCCTGCGGCCATAATACTGCGCGCAAACATCTCTATCGCTTGCTCTTCAGCGTGCAAATCCAACGTTAAACCATTCATCTCGGCATCAAAAGCGTAGCTTTCTAACTGATCCAAGGCCGTGCGCAAATAGACCGCGCGCACCGAACGCATGGTTCCACGTGAAAACACATGACCACGTGTTGCTAATTTACGAAAAAGCGATTTGGAAATATCTTGGCTCATCCGTGCCAGCCCTTGGGTTTGGTCCTGCACCGACAAATCCTGATGTTTATGGTCGTAAACATCGGCAATATCCACCTGACAAATCCGACGGTTAGAATAGTTACGACGCATCTCGGCCAAAATACCTATTTCCAACCCCCAATCTGCCGGAATCCGCATATCTTTAAGCGCTTGCACATTCATCGCAAATTCACCAGCCAGCGGATAACGAAAGCTGTCTAGGTAACAGAGCAATTCATCTGGACCGACCACTTGTTCCAAAGCGCGCAATAAAGGCGTAACCAGTAAACGAGCCACACGACCGTTTAACTTGCCATCGGCGTGGCGAGCGTAATACCCCTTGGAAAACACAAAATTAAACGTGGGATGCGCGACGGGGTAGAGGAGACGTGCGAGTAAGTCACGTTGATAAGTGATAATGTCACAATCATGTAACGCAACCACATCCACTTGGTCTGCTGCCAAGACATAACCATAACACCCCCAAACATTCGTTCCTTTTCCTGGTTCGGTTGGAGCCAATCCCTTATCCTTCAGCTTGTTCCACACTTTTTGCAACCGTGGACCATCATTCCATAGAATTTGATGCGCTTGCCCTAGGTCGGCAAAAAAGCCTTTAGCGAAATCAAACTGCTTCGCATCAGCGCGATCCAAACCAATCACGGTTTGAGAAAGATACGGCACTTTGGAAAGTTCCTGCACAATATTCTTGAGTGCGGGTGCCTCCAGCTCACTAAATAACGAAGGAAGAATCAATCCCAACCGATTCTGCTGGGAGAATTTCAGCAAGTCCGATTCCAACTCCTCGACTTTTCGATCCGTTAAATTGTGAAAAGTCGTTACGGTTCCATTTTGAAAAAAATCACTCATAGATAAATCGTCCTAATCGGTAAATTGAGCCCGTCGCTATGACGTTAATGGCTATTCGCTCGTTCGGTTTAGGTAGCACTCGAGCGGCTTGATAAGATGCGTTTGTAGAGACTCAGACCAACCATCAGGCGCGGCGTTTTTCGCTAAAAATAACGATACTTTGGTTTTCGCTAGATTCTCGCCATTCGCCGCAGGCAAAATAATCCCCAAATCGGCTTGTTCCAACATCCGCTGATCGTTGCCACCATCACCCAGTGCAACCACCCAAGGCGATTGCGCAAACACACCCTGTGCTAAATTACTTTGCAAGGCTCCGTTTGGCGCAGACTCGCTCGGAGTCACCGGCATAATTGACTGCTCAACGACCCACTTTAGTGCATTCGCTTTGTCATGGTGCGCCATCACATGATAAAAGCGACCCCCTTTTTGTAGCTGCAAGCCCTGTTGCGCCAAACACACTTTAAACATCGCTAAACGTGACGGTGTGTCCAACCAAATAATCGGTTCACTTACCGCGCGCTGCATCGCTTTACTCGCACTGGCGCGATCCAACGACGTGGCTTGCATCACGCCCTCCACGCCAAGATCGGAAAAACCTGCAAATTGAAACCCCTGCTCTAAACGCAATTTCGCCAAAATCGCACAGATGCGCGCATAGTCCATCCCAAGAAGCTGTTTATCTGCAGAATCCGTGCTGGAAAAGTAAATCACCCCGCCGTTTTCAGCGATAAAAGGCGGCTCTAAGCCTAAGCGTTCAAGCCATTCACTCATCTCGGAAAACGTTTTACTGGAGTTAAGAATCACCGGAATCGCCAGGCTTTGTAAACGCTTGATTACCGGCATCACCGGTTGATAAGCATAGTCATGATGACCAAGGAGGGTGCCATCTAAATCGGTAAAGACAAAAATACCGGTGGGGTTATAAGGCACAGGAAAAGTAAGCATTGAGTACATCTTTGGGTTTACGTATTCAGTTTTATCAAGCAGGCGCCATGCCAAAACGCCAGTAAGATGCGATCAGATTGAATCAATGCGGTGCAAAACGCTCAATTTTAGTGCATAAAGACATCATTAATTGGAGCGGATAAATTGAGTCATTCAACTTAGCGAAGATGAACACAACACCCAGACAACAGAGAACTTAATCACGCAATACCATAATCATTTACGGCCTTTTTCTTGAGTAGGCTGTTAGAATACTCTTTTTTGTTTTTCTAGGCTTAGACTCCATTCTCATGAGCAACGCACAACTGATTCTGATTGATAAACGCAACCAACCGCTGAAAGAATACATCGTCGCGGTGGCGGCTTCCGATGGCTTAAACATTAAGGGTGTGGAGATCATGGCGTCTCCGGCCAAAGGCGAAACATCGCTACTGAATGCACAGGTGTTAATTCCGCCTTTGGAAGCGTTTGATTTTGATATGAAAAAGCTGGTTAACGCAACCTTGAACGCCGTCAGTGTGAAAGACGAAATCATGACCGTGGATGAGTTTATCGCGCAATGTTCCGAAGATGAAGCTGTTCGCGACGCGCTAAGCAAATCTGTGCCGAAATTGCGCAAAAAAATCGAAGCTTTATTAAAAGAGTTTCTGGATTCAGAAGTGATTCCGTTAATTTTAGAACGCCGCAACGACGTGCTTTATAAACTCAAAGAACACGCTAAAGAACTCAAAGGCAAAAAAATTGTCTGCATCGATATCGAAGCGACGAATATCTCGACTGATCCACAAGCCGACATTATCCAACTGTCTGCTTGCGATGGCGAAGGCAAAACGTTATTTAATCAATTGATTAATCCAGGCTATGACATCCCCGAAAATGAGAAACACAATATCACCACGGAAATGGTGCAGGGTGAGCCTTTGTTAGGGCATGTATGGGATGAAATTCATGACCAACTGCGCGACGCCGATGTGGTTTTGGCCTACAGTACCGAAAGCGATTTTATGTATCTTGAAAAAAGCGCCGAAAAGAAAATGCTGCGTTTTGAATTAGACTATAACAAATGGCTGGATGTGGCTGAACTGAGTCGCGATTTAAACGGTGCCATTCGTTGGCATTCTGAGCGCATGTACTGGTTTTATAAAACCCCAAAACTGACGGCTTCTTATGAACAAGTTCTTGGCAAGCCCTTTCCAGGTGACGCGCATGACGCACTAGCGGATGCTGTTGCAACCATCGAATTGTTCAACGCCATGCTCGACAAGGGGCGTAAATCACAAATCGAAGAAAAGAAAAAACCGAAACAAGTAAGTGACATCATCACCAATAATCCGTTTGCGGCGGCGTTTGCCAACGCCAAACGTAGCTAAGGAATCCTGCGATGTGCGATGTGAACTTCAAACAACTGGAAAAAGCCAATATCGGCGACACTGTTGAATGGCAAAACCTACAGAGCAAAGTGAAATTTGACCAAGATGGCTTGATTCCAGCCATTGCTCAACAATTCGATACCAAAGAAGTATTGATGATGGCTTGGATGAACAACCAGTCGCTGCAAGAAACCTTGCAAACCGGCCGCGTCTGCTACTGGTCTCGTTCCCGTCAAAACTACTGGCGCAAAGGCGAAGAATCAGGACAGATTCAATTATTAAAAGAACTGCGTTTTGATTGTGACGGTGATGCCATTCTGCTGTTGGTTGACCAAACTGGCCCAGCTTGCCATACCGGACGACGCAGCTGCTTTTATACGCTTATTGATGACGATAAGGCAACCATCACCAGTGCACCGTTGATTTCACCAGACACGCTTTACAAAAAGTAACCCTTGCCAGTGTTTACTTGGGAAATTCAAAGCCCAAGTAAATAACATCCACAGACTTATCCACACTTTTATACACAAATTTCTTGCCGCAATACCGAGCAATATTTAAATGGACCATCAAGCCAATCGATGGATTATGCAAATTGTCGCGTCGGTTCAACTGCAACCAAAAGCTCACGCAATAACATTGTTGCAAACGTACCCGCCGGCAACGTAAATTGCAACTGCAAATCCAGCGTTTGTGCCTGAGCATCTGGCAACCATTGCCACTGTAAGTCTTGTGGAATAAGGCGTAGCGCCCGATAATCGGCTGCCACTCGGGCGTCACTCAGCGCTTGCTGCCAAGTGCTAAATTCGCTTATCCAAGCCGCTTGTAACTGCTCAGCTGCCGCACTGGGTTGCAATAGTTTCACCCCTATTTCGCCAATCAACAAACCAACTGGATGAATATCGCCCTGCGCCAAACGCGACTCTAAATCAGCACTCCCATCATCGCTAAAACAACGACTAGAGCCTTGTAACTGAAAGATATCCCCAACCACATATTGATTCCAATTATCGGCAGTAATTCGCTGTGCAAGGTAACGATTAAAAGCCCAAGAACGCAGCGCCGACAGATACAAGCTTCGTTTCTCGCGTGGTACTCGCTTACCTTGCAACAACATTTGCACAGCGTTCGGAATATTCGCCCCATTTTTACCGAAGCGCTGCTCGCCGTAATAATTCGGAACGCCTAACTTAATCTGCTCTAAACGGATACTGAGATCGGCAATCACTTGCAACGTATTATCGATTGCACCATCCGTAAGTTGACGCAAATTACGCAGACGCAAACTAAAACGATTACCACTGAGACCTCCGGTTTGCAGCTTACGGTTATGGCGCATACTGTCCAGCAATTGTACTTGTGGATAAGTCCACTGACTCCAATCCGGATCGGGCTTGCCTGGCAGATGCACACTAAGCCACTGTTGGGTTACCGCGTGCCTGTCTTTCTGTCCGGCCATACCAACCGCAGAACGTGGAACCCCCGCCCATTTTGCAATCTGTTTCGCCATCCATTCGCTGTTTTCACCGCATTTCTGCAGATATAACCAAAGATGCTCACCTTCGCCGCTTAAGCTATAGGCGTGCTGCTCTTGCACCTGAAAATCTTCAGCAAGAACTTTAAAATCGGCTTTAATTTGTGGCGCCCCATTGGCATAAGCAAGTGAGGAAAAATCAACTGGAGAATGAGTGTTTGAGGACATCAATAAAATCTTCTAAGAAATAAAAAAACCCGAATTCGGCAATCAACCGATTCGGGTTTCTTATTGTAAGGGAAGCATGACTGCTAAAGGTTATTAAATACCTTTTCTGCAATCGGCAGCTCTTTGCCTTGCGGTTTTTCGGTGTAAATCTGCACCAGTAGTTGGCGCACATTCCCTGGCACCATATAATCTTTGATTAAGGCGCGCGCATCAACTGGCGAGTCTTTATTGATATAAAGATACACATTACGCAAATAACACGGATTGTCAGGATCTGAGGCCATCGGCTTTAATAGGCCATCACCCTCGATTTTGACATTCTCCTTGGAAATCATCACGATACGATGATAGTAGGTCGAGCTTAAAGGCTGATCTAAACAAAGCTGAAATACTCGATCAAAGTTACCCGAACCGCGATCAAGATTATCCACCATCTGCGCGCTAACGATTTTTACCGGCGCTTTCGTACAACCCTGTAAGGCAAAAAGCGAACTGATTGCCAATAGCAGAAAAACATAAAATCTTGGCGCAATCTGGTAGTGCATAAGCATCCCCCTTTTAACTCTATCGCAATTAAAAAAACCCTAAGATGTCACCATCTTAAGGCTTTGCAAAAGGGAATGTTGCGTAAAATTTAACGCTGCTCTTGCTGAATCCCAGCGACTTGCCAGTTTCCTTCACCCTCTTGCAAGCGGCGAATATGCCAAATTTCGCTAAAGGCGTGCGCGCCTTCGTTGGCATCTTCTTCAATGAAGCCACTGTAACGCACGCTGACAATGAAGTAATTATCTTCAATCACCTTATCAACGATTTCAGCCGAAACGGCATCCACTCGAGTTTGATTATCACCGACAGCAACACCTTGCAAATCTGCTGCTAACGCTTGATAAAGCGCAGGGGCACAATAGTCTTGCAACGCGGCTAAATCGACATTATCCCAAGCTTTTTGCAACGCAATAAAATGTTCAGTAGCGGCTTGCTTAAAGCCGTCTTCATTAAACCAATCCGGCGTTTGTGTAACCGTTTGAGCCATCTCTGAAGGAGCCTCTCCAGAAAGCCCAGAACCAATAATGGAACCCGTCGCATTCGGGTCATAAGCTGCCGAAGTCTCACGCTGTTGAACCGATACCGCTTGCGGCTGTGGCGAAGCTTGTTGCGGCTCATACTGTTCACGCTGATAAGTTTCATAAGCCGGCTGTGGCTGGGCTTGCTGCTTTTTACGCATAAACAATTTAAATAAGATAAATGCAATCAAAGCAAACAACAGTATGTCCATAATCTGAATGCCCTCAAAACCATCACCAAAAAGCATTGCCGCCAATAAACCACCTACTGCTAAACCGGCTAAAGGCCCTAACCACTTAGAAGCGCCGGATTTTGCAGCTGTCGAACCTGCTGCTGCCGCACCGGCTCCTGCTGCTGGCGCAGTACTGCTCGATTTGGAATCGGTGGTATTCGATTTTTGGCTAAACGATTTTGGCGCAACTTGCTTGTTATATCCAAAAGAACCGCCGCCACCCATGCGCTTTGCTTCCGCCACTTGGCTAAAAGCAAATAGCAAAGTAAACAGCGCAATAAATAACAGCGGTAAACGTGCTTGAATCGAGGTCATAAAAAAATCTCCTATTGAGGACGTGAATCTTTAGTATTTTACCTAAATATAAGTAAATTTTAGATAAAAGAATAAACAAATCTTATGAAGAAAAGCTTAAGAAGTCTCTGACTTAATCCGCCACCGCCCTCAGAAAACATTTACATTTGTTTTGTTTTCCAAAACCGATCGGATTACAGACTACTCCTTGATGCAGCGCGAGATAGTGTAGTCTTTGCCCTGCTTCACTTTTTCGTAATTCCCAAAAACTTCTTTGAAATTCCGTTTCATGTAGTCGCGCAGTCCGTTGATGGTGACTACCACTAACTGTCCATTCGGCGCCATCTGCGCGTGAATGTCATGCAACAAAATACTGAGCATTTCTTTACCCACTTTGGCTGGAATATTCGACACGACCGTGGTGAATTGAATGTCTTTTGGGACATGACTTAGTCCATTCGATAAATAAGCTTTTGCATGATTCAAATGATTCTGAGCTGCATTCTTATTGGCATAATCCACTGCCACAAAGTCTTTATCCACCATATGGACTTGGCCTTTAGGTGCATTTGCCGCAATCGCCAAACCAATCGGCCCATAACCGCAACCGATATCGAGCGCAATTTCTGATTCGGTAATTTCTAAATAGCGTAATAAAAGATCGGTTCCGGAATCAATGTCCCGCGGACTAAAAATCCCCCAGGTGGTAGAAAATTTTAGCGGTTTACCCATTAATTGAGTATCGATGTATAAGTCTTTTTTTAGCTCTGCA